>NZ_CP010312.1 GCF_000827125.1 Geoalkalibacter subterraneus | reverse complement strand
ACTATCGCGGACAATCCTGGACGAAGCACCGTCCGGCACCTTTTTCTTCCCTCTTTGGGGGCGTGGAATGTATCTATTCTGAAGCCATCGTACTATCGCGGATTTATGACGTACCATCGCGGACAACCCGTCGTACTATCTCGGATTCGAAACGTACTATCGCGGACGGTTTCGTATCATCGCGGACGTTCTGTCGTACCATCGCGGATCCTGAATGTTTTAATTTTTCTTTAATTTCAAAACCTTACTGACCGCTATCCACAGTATAACTGTCTTATAACTAAAACCTTTCTCTTCCAGGAGGATCTGGGTTGGCGCTTTGTGCCATCACCCTGCTGGCGGCTAAGCACAAAAGCCTTGTCTGGCTGCGTCCGATCTCAAATTACATAAAAAGCGTTACCGTATTATATTTTTACTATTGACTTTTTATTATACCCATGTTAGCATTTGACTCAATGGAGGTGAGAAATGAAAAATCTTGACTGGGTTCAGATTCAGGCAGATCGGCATAGAAGGCTGTTGCGTTTGCAGCAGGTCATCTCGAAAGAGATGTCTTCCGATCATCTCTATGCCGAGTCTGTTATTCGCTCCACGCTGAGAATGATCCGCAGACATCATGGGGCAGAAGCCGAGAAACAGACCCGCGACCAGTTCGGCCTGCACGAATTTGCGGCTTAACTTTTCTCTTGACAAACGAAATAAACGCCCTTCAATTTTCCGGGTTAATTTAAAAATATTTTAGGAGTTGTTTCTATGCGTTTTTTGGTTTCAGTCGTTTTTTTTGTGGTCATTTTTTCGGCAGCGTCTGCTTCCGCTCAAGTTTTTGATATTGTTGAGCAAAGAAAGCTCATCAAGGTCAGCGCCACCAACTCTGCGTCTTACGGCGCAACAAGCATTTCTCAGGGAGAAGACTGTTGGGTCTATGCCGGCGGGCGGGTTGATTTGCTGGAAGGGTTTCCCTGGGAGGACCATGTTAGAGTCAGGTATCAGCCGGCCATGGTCTTTTTGGACGGTGGCGAGATGGTCAATGTCTGGGCAAAGTTTCGCAGAGAGGATCTTGACCTGTGTCCGTCGGGGACAGAATTTAACGTCGAATCCCGCCTGGTTGATGCCTGGGAGCAGCGCCGTAAAATGACTGTGGCAATTAAAAGCTCTCGCACCGGAAGGGTGGTCTCGCGCGTGATGGAGCAGCGAAGAGAGGCTGCCCTGGTACGACTTCCTGAAACCTACTGTGCTACGATGCCACAAGCAAGTTTTTGCCAATAAGACAGTTTATTATGAGAAAGGAAAAATTTCTCAGCATCGTTACTTTTTATCTTTTCTTTTTATATACTATGTGAGAGGATATATAAAAATAAAGGTGATTTATGTTGACAGTTTTATACCACAACGATGCTGATGGCTTTGGGGCTGCCTATGCTGTCTGGAAGAGCATCAAAGGGCCCCAAAAGCGGTCCCAGGCAAGTTTTATCCCCGTTCAGCATGGGCAGGACTTGCCACGGATCGATGGGCGAACGAAAGATCTTGTCATTGTCGATTTTTGCTTTGATCTAGAAACCCTTCTGGAATTTAATGATCGCTTTCGGGTTTTGGTTGTCGACCATCACCGCAGCTCTCGTGAAATCCTGGAAGCTTTTGTTCGTGCCGGCGGACGGGCCGTTTTTGACGAACGACACTCCGGTGCTATTTTGGTCTGGCAATACTTTTTCAAAAACGACAAGGTGCCTGAAGTTCTTCAGTACGTCGAGGATCGCGACCTGTGGAAATTTCAATTGCCGGCATCCAGGGAAGTTAATCTTTATATCGAATCCATTCCTTTCGATTTTAATCTCTGGGACAGTTTTGACCTCTACAAGGCCAGGTTGGCCGGAGAGTCTATCCGCTTCTTTCAGTCCAAACAGATAAAAAAAGATGTCGAGAATATGCGCGAGATCTTCTTCGAAGGTCATCGAGCTGCCCTTGTCAATTGCTCGGCCAACACATCTGAAGTGGGAAATGAAATATTAAAGTCCAACTGGGACATCGAAATTTCCGTAATGTACTGCGACCGCCCGGGAGGATTCCGGGATTATTCCTTAAGATCAAGGCCTGGAGGTGTCGACGTCGCTTCGATCTGTCGCCGTTTCGGCGGAGGAGGACATGTATGCTCTGCAGGATTTTCAGTGTCTGGAGTCAAGGATCCTGTTTTTGAAGAAAACACCTCTACTAAAAAGGGAGAATGTGCCCCATGCCTATAGATAAGATGCCCGTTGTAACGGTAAAGCTTACGATCGCCCCAAAGTGGGCACGCCGGCAGAATTTTTCCATGTTTGGGCGCCCGATCGCTTCGCGATGGAAAAGAGACGCAGAGGTTGCTCTTGGAGACGGGGTGACCGTGCTCTCCGGAGGGTTTGGTCTTTCGGGAGGCAGCCGGCAATATCCTGCAATTGATCCGGAGGAAGGCACGGTTTTGCTGGTCAGGGATGTGGTTTATACCGCAGCTCGCGAAGCCATGGTGGAGGACCCGGAGTATGTCAGCATCCTAAGCCGCGAAGAAGAAAACCGCCGCCTTCTCGAAGACGAGGCCTCCTCCCTTAAGGAGAAGCTGGCCAGGATAGAAAAAGTCCTTTCGCAGATGCCGCCTTTGGGCGCAGAAGATAACAATAAGGAGAGAAGTCATGTCCATTAACCAGGTACAGATCGTTGCGCAGATTCTGGAGACCCAAGACGCTTTTTATAAGGAAGTTTTCCCGAATTTTCGAGTAGCATCGATGTTTGTGGTCAACGGTTTCCCTAAATTTTTTCATCACACCATTGAAGAAATTAAAGAAATTCTAAGTGATGCTGAGATTGAAAAAATAGCCAGTGCTCTTGAATGGAAAATGGGACCAGACTATGCACTCGACGGCAAAGATGTGCTCGAGGTCTGCCCGCAAGAGGTTGCTTCCAAAGTCAAAAAGCTCCCGCTCTTTGCGCTTTGCTGCCTGGAGCTGCTGGGTTTTATGCGCACGTCGAAAAGGCCTCGGGTGACAGAAGGGGTCGACCACATTCTGGCGACGCCTTCGATCGATGAGTGGGCCCGCGATTTTTATGCCCAGGCTTTCCCGTCGGTCAACTATGGAGTTGCCTTTATTATGGAGCGATTCCCTGAGTGGTACAAAAATGCCACGGACCTGTCTCAAGCTGAAAGGGATCTGGTTTGCAAGGCAATGCAGCAGGATATCGAAGGGTTCTCTTCGATTCTTTGCGGCAATATTTTGGATGAGGCGTTTGTGAGAGCCCGGGCCAACAATCTGCTCAGCAAAAAGGAGCAGACGCTGGCGGAAAAGATCTGCAAGATGGACTTTTTCAAAAAGTCTTGTCTTGCCGTCATGGGATCGGCGAAAATTCAGCGAAACAAGGTCATCTCCCCTAAAACGACAAGCTCAGTCGCTTCTTTCTTCAAAGAAGAGTTTGCAGGTAAAACCACTGGGGGGATCCTGTATGCGGCCGAATCGTTTCGCGCCCTTTTCCCGGCCTTGCTTGCCGAAGCGCTTGAGCCTTTTTCGAAGGAAGAAAAAAAGATCATACGCCAGGCGATGCAATATCACGGGCGCCCGGAGGGCCTGATGGCCGGCGCATTGATTATCCCGGCCATCCGCGGGCTGCTCGATGCAGAACAAAACCTTGGGCCCCAGGCAGATGTCGACCAGCTGGTCAAAAAAATCGAGAAGATGAGCCTTGTCCATAAAAGTTGCCTGGAGGTCTGGGGGTATTATGGCGCAGAGGCTTGAGCCGGGTTTGTGGAAGAAATTTTTCACTGTCTTTTTTGCGAGGCAACGATGGATCGAAGCACGAAAAAATTTCGAATATTCAATGGCGGACGTGACCCCCACCAGGGAAAGGGTAAAGACCCCGGAGACGGGGAGCGAAAAAACAAAAATGCCAATCAGTGTCCCCGCTGCGGGGTTGATCTGCCACCAGGCAGACGACTCTGCGGCGGGGCTTTTTGCAAGGACAAATTCCCGTGAAATGGGCTCTCACCTGTAGAAAATACTTTCTTCTCTTTTTTATTTTTCCGGGAGTTTTTCTCTCTTCTGTCATGGAGCACCCCGGGGGAGTCATCCCCTGGGTGCTGGCTTTGACCTGCGCAGGTCTTGGTTTTGGATTCTTGCTTGCGGCTTTGGTCAACCTGCGAAAGAACCGGTATTTTATTCTAAGCTGGGCGATGGCGCTATCTGCAACCGTTGTGCTGTGTGCGGCCGACAATTTTTCCTTCTCTGCAGTCAAGATGGTTGACTCCTGCTTTATTTTTTCCCTTAATATCTTTATTTTCGGGCTTTTAGGGCACTATTGCGACTTTCGGAAGCCCTCCCGCACCATCTCTGTTCACAACTTTTCCTCTAAATAACCCTCTTTTTCCCCCCTTATTTAAACGAACTTTCCCTTTTTGTTCAGATATCATTCTCGTTGCAAAATCCTCATAGCTCGAGAAACTAAGTTTTTCCGAGCGTTTTTTCACCAGAGTTCTGGCGGTTTTTGCCTTCCAGTCTCTTAATTGCGGCGAGGGATGCGAGATGTTTGGAGACATTGATCGTAGGGAAGAAATAAATTCGGATTCAAAAGATACTGATACAGGGGTCGATTTAAACAAGCTTTTTTTTCTGTGCATCCTCCCTGTAACTCTGGCCATTTTTGCCGGGGAATTCTTGATTGCCCTTTCCAAGGGGTATCGGCCGTATTCTTATTTCGGTTGGTCTCTCGATCCTCTTTTTATTGCCAGCATCACTGTGCCTACAGTTTACATCCTTCTGTTCATGCCGCTTTCCGGGCAATTCCAGAAGAGAAAGGCAATTGAGAAGAAGCTGATCAAGAATGAAAAAGACACCCGAAACCTGATTGATTCCCTGGAAGAGGGGGTCGTTCGGATTGATCTTGACGGGATATGCAGTTTTGCCAATCATGCCGCGGCCAAGCTCTTGGGATTTAAGGAGGTTGAGAGTTTGATCGGCATCAATATTCACAATCAGATCCATGCCGATCGGGAATCTGAACAGCTTTGCATTATTTGCAAAGTGCTGTCGCAAAGCGAGACCTGCTTCGAGGAAGAGATTACCCTTTATCGTTCTGACGGGACGTCTTTTCCCGCCGACTACAGGGTTTATCCTCTGTATAACGAGGATAGTATGGTTGGCGCCACGGTAATCTTTACCGATATCTCTGAGCGCCAAGCCCGCGATGAGCGTATCCGCCAGCTGGCGTTTTCCGACATATTGACGGGTCTGCCCAACCGGGAGACTTTCAACGACAGGCTTGCTCAGGCACTTCATACTGCGCAGCGCAAGGATTTTCACGTCGCGGTTTTTTATCTCGATCTTGATCGGTTCAAGGCGATCAATGACACCCTGGGACATGAGACCGGCGACATCTTGTTGCAGCAGGTTGGCGCAAGGCTTACGGAGTGTGTCAGAAAAAGCGATACGGTTGCACGGCTTGGAGGAGATGAATTTGTGATCATGCTCCCCTTTATTCGCTGCGTTGAAGATGCCAACAAGGTGGCCCGTAAAATCATGGCGTCTTTTGAAAAGCCCTTTGTCATCAACGGCAAGAAGGTGCATACGGCCACCAGTGTTGGAGTGGCAATTTATCCTCATAATGGAGAAGACATTCAGACTCTTGTCAAGCATGCCGATGCCGCCATGTACCACGCCAAGTCTCTTGGTCGTCAGAATGTTCAGTTTTTCTCACGCGAAATCAGCGCGCAAATCGAGAAGAAAATCGTCGTTGAGAATGATTTGCGCCTGGCCCTTGAGGGTGACCAGTTCGAGATGGTCTACCAGCCCTTGATTGATACCCGGGAGGGGCATGTCTGCGGCGTAGAAGCCCTCTTGCGCTGGAGGCATCCGTCGAAAGGGGTGATTTCTCCGGGTGATTTTATTGCCATCGCCGAGGAGTCCGGCCTGATTGTGCCGATCGGAGAGAAAATACTTCAGACGGTCTGCCTGCAGATCAAGCAGTGGCAACAAGACGGATATGAGAAAATGAAGGTGGCTGTTAATGTTTCAAGCAATCAGTTCAAACACCCCGATTTTATCAACGTCATTCGCCGGGTCCTGGTTTCCTCCAAGATCGATCCTGCCGGCCTTGAGCTTGAGATCACAGAGAGCACGTTGATGAATATCCGCGGGGATATTACCGAGATTTTGAACCAAATCAGAGACCTGGGCGTCTCCTTATCGATAGACGACTTCGGTACGGGCTACAGTTCTTTGAGCTATCTTAAACACTTCCCTATCGGGAAAATCAAAATAGATCGCTCCTTTGTTCGCGACATCCCCCAGGACACCAATGACTCAGCCATTGTCGAAACTATTATTGCCATGGGGCACGCGCTGGGCATCAAAACAATTGCCGAAGGAGTGGAAACGCTGGAGCAACTTGAATTTTTATGTGCAAGAAAATGCGACGAAATTCAAGGCTACTATTTCAAGCCGCCCATGTCTCCGGCGGATTTGGAGAAGTTTATGATCGAATGGAGCGAAAAACAATTAGAACGATGCCCTCCCTTATCAGAAAAAAGGAACAGACTTCGGTTAATTGAAAACTGAGTATTCCCTTTATTTTTTATTTTTTTTTATTTCTTTTTTTTGTAATTTGCTGTATTTTTTATACATGATATTTTCATGTTATCGGCGATGTTTGACATTGCGCTTAAAAAGAAGGGGAATTCTATGGTTCGACTACCGAAGGTTTTTTCCGCTCTTCTGGTCATCTCTCATGATGGGATTGCCAAACGAGGAGCGGATCTGGATGAGATGAAAAAAGCAAATGCCGCAAGTCCGTGGGATAAGCCCCGGTATGACAAGGAAAAAATGTCTGACCAGGAAGGAATGGTTCATGAAGCGGCCTTGACGGTACTGCAGGCATCTCATTCACTCGAAAAACTCTATGAAGCCTGCACCTATGCTCTGGAACATTGCAACGATCTGGATGTCCAGGAGAAAATAAGAGAAGCTCTTTTGTCCTGTGAACCGGCAAGTTCTCAACCCGGGGATCATTTGTGTTGAAGAAAGAATGACCTTGAAGAAATTGGATTTAAAATCTTTTTGCATCCTTCTTCTTTTTTTGGGATTTGTGTCTCTTTCGTCGCCCGATTATCGAGATCATTTCGATGTTATCGAATTAGAGCTTAAAAAAATCAATGGCATTCCAGGGCCGTCATTGTATGTAAGGGCTCCCTGGGATGATCTGATATATAAAGATCTAAGCTTTTTTTCTTTTACAAAGTCTTCAAGGACAGGAGATCTTGTCTCTGTAGGCTTTTTAAACTGGGTTTTTGTTCTGGATACCCGCTGGAGCTATCAACACACGGTGGAAAAACTGATTTAACCTGCCAGGAGGAATTTCAACCTGCTAAGCCTGCGTGAGTAGGTAGAAAGGAACATTTTCGAATTGGGTGATAAGAAAATCATAGGCCTTGGCGAAAAAATCCATAAAAAAGACTTGCTCCAGATAGCCTGTGAACTGTGGCAGTCGCCTAACTTCAAAAAACGGGGCCTTCTGCGCAGGAACCTGCTGCGTTATCTGGCGCAGAACCCGGAGGCTGATTTTTCAGAAGCCCCGCAGAATATCCAGGCAATCTTTGACTGCGCCCTCATCGATCTGGTTCATTCTCCTTTCGTGCCGTCGAAGAACAAGCTTCAGCCAAATACAGTGGTGCCCCTGGTTTTGCCGGTCTCTATCGCTGTGGATGAGGATATGTTTGAGCAATTCTTACCTCAAATCGCGTATCCTTTTTCACCCCGTTTTCTTGAAAAAATATTTTCCTATCTCTGCATCGAGGGAGAAAAGGAAAACGTCGCGATCTATGATCGTCTTTTGCAGCCCTTTGTTTTTTCGGAGTTGTGGGGCAAGCGCGCCGAGGAGTATTTGCTGCAAAGCGTTGAGAACAAAAAGGCCCAAAAGCCCCTGCCACGTATCGCTCAAATACCTCTGGGCAGCAGCGATTTTTGTTTTAAATCCAATTCGGGGCAGTATTTTATCCCCCGCACCCTGTTCGGCCTGACCTGGGGCGATAATTCCTGCGGCCTTATTGACGAGAGAATTTTTAGCTCCGATTCGGTTTTTTTGAGCAAGAGCTATGATGTCATCATGGCCATGGGGGATTTTCTCGAGGAGCAGATTGCAGCCGAATTCCCAGGAGTCCATCTGCATCTGGCCCCCGGATTTGTCCCCTACTCCGATGCCTATGGCATCTCTTTAGGATTCACCCTCTACAACGTCATCGACCAGCAGCTGGTCGAGATGAACGAGAGCATTGGGCATTGCGCAGGCGCCACACTTTCGTTTACCCTGGAATCGCTCTCGGCCCAGAAGGTAGAGCTTTGCGTAGATCTTTCCTACCCAGGAGAGAGAAAGAGAAGCTTTTGGCAGACCCGTTTCGAGATCGAGCCGTCAAGTCTTGACCCCCTTGATCTGATTCACCCGGTCTACGAACTTTTGTGCGAAGAAGAGATTGAAATCGAGATTTTAAGCCTTGACGATGAGGCGCGAAACGTAAACCTGGATAAATCGAAAGTGACCGACATTTCTTTTTATCGCAAAACAAAGACACGGACTAAGTAATTTTTCTTGTTTTTTTGTAAGTTTTGTTGTATAGTAAAAGAAAAAGAAAGGTGGTGAAATAAAGTGAATGATGATGGTTTTCCGGAAGTCCCTTCGATTGATCTCTCTGGAATGGATTTGACTGCACTCGGTCCCAATTTGCTACCTAACGCGTTTAACCTGGGTGTTTGTGAAGAGGATAAAATCACTGTCGCTAACGAAGAAAAACCAGAAAAACCAGACATCCTTTTAAGGGAAATATCGGTTCCCCACATCCCCAAGCCTTTATTGGCGGGGTTGTTGCTGGCAAGCCCTTTCGTGCTGCTTGTTCTGTTTTACGCCAAGCTTTTTCTAAGTTCCCTTTTTGGTTGATTTTGCCGCTAAGCTTTCTGTTTAGCGGCTTTTTTTATCTTCAAATCTTCTGAACACCTCTGTAAGAACACCGACAACCTCCCGACAAATTCCAGGCGCTTTGCTTTCTCGATTGCCGGCTACGTTGAGAACAAAGATGTCTTGCTCGCCCAGAAAATCCAAGATCTTCTCCTCCACACCCTGCTGGGATGGATCAACCACCAAGTATTTCTTCTCGAATTTGTCGCAGAACTCTATGGTTTTTGCCGTGCCGGGACTTTGGGCGTTGCGGGCGAAAATCAAGGTGGCATCGCTGAAATAGACATTGAGAAGAGTGCGGTCGTTGTAGTTGGCTGACGGGGCCTCAATCAAGCCGTAGGATTCAAGGACAGGCTGCGGGCCTTTTTCAGTCAAAAATCCTTTCGGGGCATAACCCGCAGTAGGAATCTGCGCTTTTTGCGCGGCAACCAGGGCGCCAAGATCAGCTCCGGTCTGTCCGCCGCTGATAATGATCAGTCCTTCGGCCGGACGAACCAGGGTCAAAAACTGCTGGGCTGCAAGCCCCTGTGTTTTTTCGTCAACTTCCGAAAAAATTATCGAATCCTGTGTTTGCTGCAGAAAAAAATCCCCTACCCTCGCCTTTATTGAACCGCGCAAAACAGCCAGTCCCGGCGGCAGAGAGATAAACGTCTTGTCGCACTGAGGACATGCCCTTTTCTCCCACCCGGCAGCGCCCTGACCGATTAACGGGTTTGTACATTCCGGGCAGGATACATTCATGTTCTTAAGCACTTCTTTATAATCTGTCTTCATGGGATTATTGTTTCATATTCTTTATATTTTGTCAATTCTTTTTGTATCACCCAAAAACCATCATTTTCTTTGAATAAGGCAGCGAAACGCCCTTTTTCGACAGCAAGCCTCTCTTTTTATTCTCTTATGATTGGTATCCGCGAAGTTTTTTATTGAGCGCGAAGGCTTGCGCCTTTTCGCTCACCAGGCGGGGCATCGCCTGGAAGGGGAGGCTGTGTAAGACCTGCCTCGTGCAGGCCGCCGCCGTCGATCCTTGGAATCCCGGTCGCTTCAGGGCCGTGAGGATGTCAAGGGTTTTTAGTTGTCCGATTTTCAGACGGAAGAGAATTTTAACGCGAAAGGAGAGGTAGTGATGGTGAAAAAGATGTTTGGCTGGGCGGCGGCAGTGCTGCTGTTGGCGGCGCCTGCATGTGTTTTGGCTGCAGGCAGTGCCGGCGGCGGGGATTGGCATTCCTTGTTCATTGGCGACGACGGCGAGCTTTATGCGGCGGGGGTCAATATGAACGGGGCTTTCGGCAACGGAGAGACAGGGTTTACTCAGGAGAGCTCTCCTGTTCTTGTTGAACTTCCCGAGAATCAAAAGCCCCTGAAGATCTTCAACGATGGGCTGGGTGCGGCATCCTACATTCTGGGGACTGACGGCAATGTCTATAGTTTTGGAGACAGTAGCTACATGCAGCTTGGACGCGAGGGCGATGCCGCCACCCCCGCCAGGGTAGAGATGCCTGAAGGTGTTTCGATCACGGATATGTCGGCGGGATTTGGTTATGCGGCAGCCATCGGCAGTGACGGCCAGGTTTATTCATGGGGCAATAACGACAGCGGCCAGATTGGGGACGGGACAAACAGCAGTCGCTTCTTTCCCACCAAGGCTCTTTTGCCCGAGGGGGTTAGCGCTCTTAAGATTGCGGCAGGAGATGATCACACCACGGTTGTCGGCAGCGACGGCAAGGTTTACTCCTGGGGCAGCAATGATTACGGGCAGCTGGGAAGCGATACTTCTTCGCGCACAACTCCGGGCGAGGTCTTCTTGCCGGAAGGGGTATCGATCTCTGACATCTCCGCCGGCCAGGACCATGTGATGGCTATTGGATCTGACGGCAAGCTTTATGCCTGGGGCGGAAACGGCCAGGGTCAGCTTGGTGACGGGACAACCGCCAGTCGCAGCGAGGTCGCCGAGGTTTCCCTGCCGGAGGGAATAAGCGTTATGAAAATTGCGAACTCAGCCCTTGGCAGTGCCGCGATCGGCAGCGACGGCAAGGTTTATCTCTGGGGATCGGTTGACGGCTATACCTCGTACTCGGTTCCACAAGCTATGGATCTTCCTGAAGGAGTCGTACCTTCTGATCTTGGCTCAACAGGGGCAGGCTTTCTTATTTCAGGTAGCGACGGTCAGCTCTACTCTGTAGGTGGAAATCGTTTCGGAGAGCTTGCAACAGGCGATCTGAGTTCGAAGAGCGTCCCCTTTCAAACCGGATTTTTTCTGATGCCTCAGCCTGATTCGGATTCCGCAAACAACTCATCTCCGGATGCGGGGTCTGGGGACGATCAGTCGCCAACCGAAGATGTGACGGGTAGTCATGGTTTTGAATTCAGTCCTCCGGAGAAAATGGATCCTGCGTTTGTGGTGGAGCCGGATACAGGGCGTGTCTTTATCATGATTGAAGCATATTAAAAAAGGGAAGTAGAAAATGAAACGATTAAAAGTGCTGTTTTTTTTAGGAGTCTTCTTTTTGTGGATCCCCGCAGCAGTGTTCGCTGGTCCATGTTCGGTGGAGGTCTATGATTCGAATGGTTTGGTAGGTCAGTGCGAGACGGTTGGCAATTATAACTACTGTCTGCCAACATTAGGAAATAGTTTTTACACCCAGTTCAACACAGAAACTTGCGAAATCACGGCAATCCCCTATTTTTCTACAACATCCCCTCTTCCTATCCCAGTTGGTGAAACTGGGGTCTATGTAAACGAAAGCCGGGGACAGTATTTTGAGTGGGTTAACACCAGTATTTCCGAGGATGCCGCCCAGCCCGAGGTGACGGGGGTCACTTTTGATGCACCGGCTGAAGTCGAAGTGCCTGTTTCAAGTATCAACCTGACTATCACCTCAATATCAGGAGGGGGCGATAGTCTTGAGTGTGCAGCGCTGAATAACGGGGCATTGCACGCAGGAGAGACGGCCGCATATCAGCCTTGCAATGAGGGGTCTGTTTTAACACTTGCCTTGAGTCCCTATGCGGGAGATGAACCCATAGAAAGAGTCCTGTATTCCGTTTTTGTCCGAAACACCGATGAGACTGGGGCGTTTAGCAGATCCGGTTCTTTAAGGCTTGTGGAGCCCGAAACGGAGGAGCCGATCGCCGAAGACCCTGTTTCTGGCGCCGACTCAACTTCCGGTTCTGGCGGAACAGGTTTTGAGTTCGCCCCGCCGGAGAAGGCCGATCCAGCCTTTACCCCCTCCGGCGAAGGCAATATTTTTATCTTTTTGGAAGCGATGTAGTCATCCCGAGCCTTGCACAAGACAATTGACATCCTCCCGGCCGTGAACAGACCGGGATTCCAAGGATCAACGGCTGCCGCCGGCCTCTTGCGAGGCTGGTCTTACGCGGCCTCCCCTTCCAGGCGATGCCCCGCCTGGTGAGCGATCAGGCGCAGGCCTTCCCGCTCGATGTTGATAGCAGCGTTTTTGTCCCGGTCGTGATGCGATCCGCACGACGGGCATTCCCAGGTCCGGTCCCGAAGCGACAGCTCCCGGTGGACATGCCCGCAGACTGAACAGGTCTTGCTGCTCGGGAAGAAACGGTCGATCTTGACCAACCGACTGCCGTTTTTCCGGCAATGATGGGCGAGAATGTCGACGAACTGGGCAAAACCCAGATCTGAGGCCTTCCGGCCCCAAAGGGATTTCATGCCGGTCAGGTTCAGATCCTCGATGCAGATCACATCGTATTTCCGGGACAGGGCGCGGGCGGTTTGATGGTGAAATTCCCGCCGCCGGTCGGCGATTTGCCGATGCAGTCGCGCCAGGGACAGTCGGGCTTTTTTGCGTCCGCCGCTCTTTTTCAGTTTCCGGGATAGCCGCTGGTTTGCTTTTTTAACCCGCTTGAGTTCCGATTTCAGCGGCTCGGGCATCTCGACCGTCGTTTCGTCGGAGCCGGTAAGAAACCTCTTCAGCCCGAAATCGAAGCCCGCAGTTCGACCTGTCGCGGCTCGGTTCGGAGAGGGTTCGTCCGTTTCGACGGAAAAGATGATCCAGAAGTCGCCGACGGCATCGCGAGAGATCGTCACGGTCTTGATCGTCCCGTCGATGTCGCGGCCGGCGTGGTAGCGATAGGCCGCCCCGCCGATTCGTACCTTGCCGGGAGAAAGGAGTTTCCACCCGGCCTGCTTCAACGTGAAGGAGCGGTACTTGACGCTTTTGCGGAAAGACGGCGGCCGCACCACCCGTTTCGACTTCTTTTCTTTCCGCAGCCGGCACGCCTTGAAGAACAGTTCGTAGCCCCGCTCGATCCGTTCGATCACGTCCTGAACCGCCTGGGAACCCAGATTCTTCCATTCCGGGCGGAGGTGATTGCGGAGATAGGCGATCCTGGACTTGAGCCGTTTCTGGTTCAAATGCTTCCGGTAGCGGCGGTAATACCGTTTGTGCAGGGCGATACAGTGGTTCCATATCTGCCCGGCGATACGCCGCTGCCGATCCAGACGCCGGTTCCGGTCGGCGTGATAGAGCTTATATTTGAACGCTTGACGTGCCATGGACATCATTATATCATTGGTCTATGAATACATCAACCGAGTTACGACATGGAAGAAGCTGTGTTTTTCAGCTTCATGTGCATTTGGTCTTTGTCACGAGATACCGGCGCGGCATCTTCTCGCCGTCTCATTACGACACCATGCGGGAGGTCTTCTCCAACGTCTGCGCCGACTTCGGCGCGGAGCTGATCGAAACGGACGGGGAGAAGGATCACGTTCATCTGCTGGTGAACTATCCGCCCACGGTCCCCGTCTCGAAACTGGTGAACAGCCTGAAGGGGGTCTCCTCGCGGTTGCTGCGGAAGCGGCACCCGGAGATCGAACAGCACTACTGGAAGGGCGGGCTCTGGTCGCCGTCCTATTTCGCGGCGTCCTGCGGCGGCGCGCCCCTGGGTGTTATCCGTCAATACATCGAGAACCAACGGGCCTGACGGCCCGGCACCTTATATCCCGGCCGTGAACTGACCGGGTTTTACGGTGCGTCAGATAAAAGAGCCACTCTGGAAGAAATTTTTCCTCCTGGAGTGGCTCTTTTATTTTCCCCTTGAAATAAGGTCGAATTTTCGCCTTTTTTGAAGGGTTGCACGCTTTAAATTAGGTTTACCCTGTGAGCCGTGGGAACCAACCCTCTTTCGGAGACTATAAATTTCATCCGAAAGAATGCGTTTGATGCGTCGGTTTTAAAAACAAATTCGAGAGGTTTTTGATGGCGAAAAAAAATTACATTCTGGACACCAATGTTCTTCTGCATGATTCCAAATCGATTTTTTGCTTCGAGGACAATACGGTTATTCTGCCGCTTGTCGTTATTGAGGAGTTGGACCGGTTCAAGAAAGAGAATTCGGAAATCGGCAGAAACGCCCGTCATGTGGCCCGAGAGCTTGACCTTTTACGCCAGAAGGGGAAGCTGACCAACGGTGGGGTTGATCTTGAAAACGGTGGCAAGCTTCGCGTTTTGTTTACCCCGCAGGAATCCGATCTGGTCAAAAATCTCCCTGACGCTCTGTCTCGAGATACCGCGGACAATCATATCTTAGCCTTGGCGTCGAAGATGGACCAGGAGCAGCAGGTGCCAACCATTCTGGTCACAAAAGACATCAATCTGCGCATCAAGGCGCACTCTTTGAATCTGCAGGCTCAGGATTACACAACGGACAAGGTTTCCTTCGATAAGCTGTTCCCGGGCTCGTTTGAAAGTCCGGCCTCCCCGCAGACGATTGATAAGTTCTACCGCGAAGGAAAACTTTCGATGGCTGATCTCTCCTTTGATGAGCAATCAGAGCTTCCCTTTTTCTATCCTCATACCTGCGCAACGCTGCACTGCGGACAGCAATCGGCGATTGGGCGCGTATGCTCAAAGAGCGATAGCATTGTGCCTCTTTGCAATGTCCCCAAGGAAGGTTTCTGGGGGATTTCTCCCCGCAACCGGGAGCAGAAATTTGCCCTGGATCTTTTGGCCGACCCTCAGATCCATCTGGTTTCCCTTGTAGGCAAGGCGGGGACAGGAAAAACCCTTCTGGCCATTGCCGCAGGGTTGCACCAGGTTGCAGACCAAGGGCTCTATCGCAAGCTTTTGGTTTCGCGCCCAGTTTTCCCCATGGGTCGCGACCTTGGATTTTTACCGGGGGAACTTGATGAAAAGCTTGCCCCCTGGATGCAGCCTATCTACGACAATGTTGATCTCTTGCTCAATGGCGTGCCCTGCGATGACGACAAGGATCTGCGCCGCGGAAAGGCGGCCGGCAATCAGAAGCGCCGCAGGGGGCATCAGGAGCTGGTCGAGATGGGCTGGATGGAAATTGAGGCTCTGACCTATATTCGCGGCCGAAGCATCCCCAAACAATACCTTATCGTAGACGAGGCGCAGAATCTTACGCCGCATGAAGTCAAAACCATTATCACCCGGGCCGGGGAAGGCACCAAAATTGTCCTTACCGGCGACCCCTACCAGATCGACAACCCTTATGTCGATGCGGAGTCCAACGGTTTGACCTATGTGGTGGAAAAATTCAAGGACTCCTCTTTAGCGGGTCATATCACATTATCCAAGGGTGAGAGGTCTGAGCTTGCCGAGGCGGCAAGCAATATCCTCTAAATTGCTTTTCACAGGAGTATCGTTGTGGGCTTTTTGCTTTACTGCAGTTCGGATGAGGCCACGGTTTCTCGCTATACCGAGATCTTTGAGTCAAGGGGCTACCCCGTAACGCCGATTCATGATCTGAACAAACTTTTTCAATCTCCCTACAGAGACCATGAATACAGTGGGATTGTCATCGATGTTATATCGAGAATGAAATCGTCGTATGTGGACAAGACCATCTTGCGCAATCTTGAGGAGGTCTACCCTACCCTGCTGGTTAAACTTTGCGCGGATGGGCAGGTCAACTATATGCCGGTGCAGGCCCGACTTGGCGCAGATCTGGACTCTTTTCTGAGATATTGCTCAACGATTAAGCCCCGTCGCTACCGCATCCAGGATCGGCGCGAAGTCTATCTCAGTGTTAGGCTAAGCGACCATGCAGGGCTTGAGAAACACATCCTGTCTTTCACCATGGATTTAAGTGAAGGAGGCTGCTTTGTGGCCTCAAGCCAGGTGTGGGAGAAAAAGCAAAAGCTCTATCTCGATATTATCTGTTTAAAAGACCGCACCCCGATTCTTTGCGAAGTTCGCTGGTCGCGTTCATGGGGCATCAACCCCTTTGTCCCCGGCATGGGGCTTAAATTTCTGCGAATCACCAAGTCTCAGCAAGAACAGCTCCTTGAAATGTTTTCTCCTGCGATGAGAAAGGCTATTTAGTTTTTTATATTGATTTTTTATTTAAAACATGATACCTTTCTTTTTATTTTAAAGGAGGAATATTTCTGTGAAAAAAGTTCTTTGTTTGTTGTTTTTGCTAACGGCCAGCGTGGTCTGGGGCTCTCCTCATCGGGAAAATCTCGATTGCTACGAATGTCATTTGTCCGTTCCTGAAGAAGGTGAAAGTGCGACCTTGACCCTTAAGGACAATATTGACCGGGTTTGTCTGTCTTGCCATGACGGGGTTCAAAAGCGTGGGCACGCGCTGGGAATTTCGCTGGGAAGTGTTTCGGCGCCGGCCGATTTTCCTCTGGATACGCGGGGGCGCATGATGTGTGCAACCTGCCATATCCCCTGCGAGGACAATGACAATAACCCCTACCTTCTTCGTGGAGAGCTTGGGGCTCAAAATTTTTGTTCTCACTGCCATGATAACGTCTTGCCGGTCAATGGCATCCATTACGGGATGGCTGGTAAATTTCATCGCGTCAGTACCTACTCGGGCGTTGACGAGTTCGGCCGTGGAGGGGTTGAGCGAGATGGTCAGAAGCTGGATTCAGATTCGCTTGCATGTCTAGGCTGTCATCTTGATGGAATTTCCGCGCCGGAGGCCAAAACGCGCTTTGGCGAATATAGCACGCACCACTCCGGATCTCACCCGATCGGAATGGATTACGAAAGCCTTGCGCTTACCAATCTTGAGCTTCGCGATACCCGCAGCGTGGGCAGCACCCTTTACCTTGATCTTGGGCGGGTAAGTTGTCTGTCCTGCCACGACATGTATGCGGGCAAGAAGCCTTTTGTTGCTGTGTCGAATAAAGGCTCCGGGCTTTGTTTTACCTGCCATATCAAATAGGGATGTTCGGAGGGTTGAGGCTGTGGTGGATTTAAGTCAGTTCTGCGGAAGCAGAGACAACGAAAGTATAGGCAGGCCCTGGTCCGAAGGTAACTGGACGTTTGCGACTAATGGTTTAATCCTGGTTCGGGTTCCGCGCAGGAGTGGCGTGGGTGAAAACCCGGAGGCTCCGGCCATAATGGGTGGCTCGAGTGCGAAGCATTTCGACAAAACGCCTCGAATCTGGCATGAGGTGCCGGAGGTCGGAGTCGAACAATCACACTGTAAGCCCTGCAAGGGAACCGGGAAAAGATATATTTACCCAGAGTGGGTATCTGGCTTGGACGCTGACTGCGGATATTGCAACGGCAGCGGCAAGGTGTGGGATAAAAAATCTATCGAGGTCGGCGGGGCTCTTTTCTTTAACAGCCACCTCTTTTTGCTGAAAAATTTGCCTGGGGTTGAGATCGGTGTTTTTCACCCAACCGACGTTGCCCGTTTTCGATTTGACGGCGGCGATGGACTTTCGACATCTCTGCCCAGGCAATGACTCAACGGAGGAATTTTTGAAAAAAAGCACTTTTTTAGTTATCGCTCAGTGGGTAAGCCTTTGTGCTGCAATATTGGCGCTGTTTCTCTACAAGACCATGCAGGGGCCTTCTGCCCTTCTGGGTTTTATCGCCGCAACGCCTCTTTTTCTTGTGGCCTCTCTGATCGGCATTTCGCGAAACCTTGGGGAAGGCCAGAAGCTCTTCGATAAGGTCTGGCTTAAGTTTTTACTCGGAGGGCTGTTTTTCTCCGTCTGGGGGGTTTTGGACAATAAGATTCCGACTCGCCCCGTTGAGTGGCTGGGCGTTTCCTTTCTCGCTCTTTCCGGTGCGACCCTGGTCATTCTTTGCTACTGGCTCTACCTGAAATACAAAGCCATCTTTTCTCGGATTCCTTCAAAACGTGAAGACGGAAATTACCTTTAACCAATAGGCCTTTCGATCATGCAGCAAATCAGTATCCGAAAAGCAGTCGCGGCTCTGGGAGAGGTTTCCCCCATCACCTTTTGCGCGTCTGGATCAAGTAGCAAATCCCAAATTATTCACGCTGTCGCCAGGCCCGTGTCATATTCAATGGCCGTGGTCTCTTTTCGACGGGATGTCTTTGCGTCTTACTCAGACGGAGATTTTCGAAGCGACACCTACGATATTTGCGGGCCGGCAGTGGTCATGCAGGCTGCTTTCCGGGAGAAGGTTTCCGACAATCAAATCCTGGTAGATATTATCAAGGCCTTTGAATACGACCAGAAAAGGGAGTATTTCAGGGTCAATACGAGTTTCCCTATCCAATTCAACATCAGTGGAAGCGACCTGGATTTTTCTCAGGAATTTCTCAAGCCGCTTGGCCAATGTTTGAATCTCAGCGGAGGCGGGCTTCTTTTTTCAGCAGATGCGAGGATTGAGTCATCAAAAAGGGTTTGGCTTGATCTGTGTCTACCCGGCAAGCAAAGCGAACCCATCGGGTGTGTAGCCAGAGTCGTCAGGACGGTAAAAGACAAGGAGCAATGCTGGAATATCGCGGTGAGTTTTGATCAGATCAAGGAGGCTGATCGGGATGAGATTATCCAGTATTGCTTCAGCGAACACCGGCGGCACTTGCGCCTGAAAAATGAGGTCGTTTTTTAGTTCGTTGCCAATCTTTCTCTCTCTGATGTATTCTTTCTTTCGACACGCCTGCCATGCCTCTGGTCGCTTGCGACCATGCACACTTTGGCGGGCTTTTTACTCTTTTGCGCCAGAATCAATTTGTCTGAAATGCGATTGCTAATCGCGCAGGCGGCATCACTTTCGTTCATCTCGCTTGAAATTGAACCGACCGCCCACCTTTGTTTAGAGGTTCTCCAGACAAAGATCCCACAGCAAGAACTCTTTTCTCCGACCTCCAGGCGTTTAAGCCAGCCATTGATCTCTTTTAGAGTCATCATCCATTGCCTCCTTTTGCAAAAAGAAAAAGCCTCGGCAGAGACATTATCTCCTGCCAAGGCTTTTTTGCTTATGCTGAAAAAGAGGTTTTTTCTGCTTTATTTACAGGTCTTCAGACGAACTCGGCCCTTCAAAAATTTCTCCCTTCTGGGGATCGCTTGAAGCTTGGGTGATCGGTGCGTTCGAGAAATCCCGGTGGTATCTCCAATCCAGAATGGATGAGTCTTTTTGCGCCAATGCGCCCTCGGTAAGAAGGGCGCTTATCTCATCGGCAACAAAAGCTTCGTCCGCTTCAGCGTCAACCGCGACCTGCAGGGTGAGAATTTTGGCTTTTTGTCCAGGTTGGACTCTGTGCATGGGATCACCCCTTTTCGTGGTAGAGCGGCTTGAGGACGAATACACCATCGGACTCCTCGATCAGCTTGGCGTTGGCGGCTTCCTGCGGGTAGATCATGGCGAGACTTTCGACATATTCCTCGGCAGTGAAACCTTCGGGAACATGAAACTGCTTGGACTTGAATTTAATGACCATATCGGTATTTTGCGTGGATTCAGGCATAAATACTCCTTACGTTTTATTTGAGAAAGGCTTAAAAAAGATCCAGGGTTGGCTCACTGGAAGGCTGTGTCTTTTCTTCCGTGGACGTACCCGAGTTGTTCTTTGAGGGCGCGGGGGAAGCAAAGGCATCGGCGGAAGATTTGACCGATTTGGCCTTTTTGCCTGCCTTGATTACGCGCTGCTCGATCATGTCAATGAGCTTGGCCCGGTCCTGATCACTCAACTCGCTGGAGTTGACCTTGCTTACAACAGGCTCGCTTTCACCCACTGCCACCGTTTTCATGATTGTCTCAGGGAGACTGATCTGCCCAATCATCATCTCGGCAGGATCAATGTTGAAATGAAAGGACACCTGAACTCTCTCTTTTGCCATCGTCTTTCCTCCGTTTTTTTGTTCAATATATCTCGTTTTAAATTTTTTGTCAATCTTTTTTATATACAAATGCCTTGTCTTTTATTCTTCTTTGGTCTTTAGATCCTTTATGCCGGTCAAGGTGTAGATTTCCACCCATTGCGCTTCACACATCTGGCAGCGAATCGGCATCAGCAGCGCCCCTTGGTCTGGTTGCGGAAAGCCCGTATCGAGTTGGTTGCTCTGACATGCCGGACAGAGGCTCCCCTGAGCATAGATATAGCCTTCGATTAACTTTTTTGCAGGCTTTTTCTTCATACTTTCAAATACTCAGGGGTGATGCTTGCCGGAAGCATCCGGGCCTTGGTTGTGTCGAAATAAATCGACGGGGTTGAGACTTCTCGCAGGACAAGAAGTTGATGCAGGATGGCAAGGCCTGCTTGAGCGGCCCACTGGTTGATTAAGACCCCTTGTTCGTCAAAGGGAGTTTGGGCGCAGGAAGGCTGCTGTTTGCGGTCTTTTAAGTTTTTCATGCCTGCCACAAGATACGCATTGGGTAAAGAGGCAACCACAGGTGTTTTATCCCATTGTTGCACTTCCTTTTTGACCGGCGTTTTGTGAGGAGTTGTTCCAAAAATAGCCTGCCCCTGATCGCGTCCGTTGCCAAGATCGAGCCAGAACCCGAGATCTTTCATCTCCTTTCTGGATGCTACGTTATCAACGCAGGAAATCACCAGGGAATCATGAGTTGATCTTTGATTTTTGCCCCACCGCCGGTCAATGGCTGCGATTTTAAGGCCATATCGCTCGTTGAGTCTTTCGGCCAGCGCAATGGCTTTATTCTCCCCTGTCTCCCAGGGCATAAATTCCTGGCGCGAGAGATTGCCCTGCTCTACCGTGTCGTGATCGACAAGGATAAGCTCTGCGTTGATCTCGTAACCCGCAATTATCTTGGCAAGGCCGGTCGCCAGATAACCGCCCGTTCCGCCACAGCCGACCAAGTAAATCTTGGAGAAACTTGGGGCGATGAAGTTTTTTGTTTTCATGATCTTCGGGCTGCGGCTCAAGAGTCTTTCTCCCCTTCGCACTCAAGGGCGTAGCAGCAATTGCAGAGCATCTCCTCTTTGTCCGCACCTTCAGGGACATCGGGAACACTGATACCGCAACCGGGGCATTTGATTTGTGGGTCGTAAGCCATATTGTTCTCCGCAGGAAAAGAGTTTTTGTTTCAAAGTCCGGCTATGCTTTAAAAGCAATATAAGTGTATATTGTTTTATATTTTTTGTCAATCTTTTTTGTTTTATTGGAGTCAATAAAAATCTCTGGCTTCTTTTTCCAGCGGGTTCCAGTCAACGCGGTTGAGTTGTGAGAAGGGAAAACGACCCTGATGTTTCTGGTGAAACGCCTGAAACGACAAATTGGCTTTTCCGCAGATATTGTTGTGCGTATTGAAAGGCGTTTCAAAGATTGCAAATTCGATGGCCTCACGCGCAGTTCTGGCCTCAATGTCCGAGGCTCCAGAGCCCAGGCACAAAGAGGTATCTGAGATATTGGGAAGGGCCAGCTCGTAGAGTGGTTTTTTGTCTGTCCATTTACGACCGGCATAGCAGGCGAGGTTGAGCGAATGAACCGTGAAGCCCTGGTTTGATTCAGAGATAGATGCCTTGACGATCAGGCCTGGAACTTCAACTTCAAAAGCCTGTGGCTCTTTTGCGTTTCTTGCAAGCACCATGATGGTGCGCGTTTGGGGAGCCAGGTCGTAGATATAGATGCTTTTTATGCCGTCTGTTTCGACCTGGATCAACCCCTTTTCGGGCTTAAAGCAGATGTTGGAGCGAAAAAACTTCATCAACTGATCCTTTTCCACTAAATAGCGCTTGTGGGCTTCTTCGGTGTAATCGGTCAGTACCGTATCTTCATCGTAGATGTCGATGGAGTAAAGGTGTCGCTGATAAAGACTTGATTCAGGCTGCGTCTGCAAGATTTTTTCCTCCTTTGTCATCCTTGTTCTCTCGGTAAACCCGGCACATATCTTCAACCAGAGCGATTGCTTCATCCCCTCCTTCAAGGATGGCCCAGGGGTCAGGAGCCATATCGAGGATGTTTGTAAAGCATTTGGTGAACTCAATGGCGAAATCGATATGGTCTTTATCGACAAATTCGACCTGGGTGGGGGAGTCGCCTATCGTTACGGGGCAGTATTTTTCCATAAGGTCAGGGTATTTGTCGTTGACGGTCTTATACAGACCCGGAAATTCGCTGAACTGTTTGAGTTCAAGCACTTTCTCGCTATCGTTTGCTTCCGCATAAACTTCTGCGGCAACAGAAAGTCCCACACGTTCGACCAGCGCCCTGCTCTCTTTGCTCAGGCATTGCTCCAGATCTGCTTGCTCAAAAGTGGCCTGCAGAACCTGGCCAAAGGATGCGGGGGAGAAAAAAAGTCCTTCATAGAATTCAGTTTCCTCCCCATCCCAAGGGATGCAGGGCAGATCGAACCAGAGGGTGTCGAGCCTTATCAGATCTTCTGCGTAGAGGAGAGATTCAATCCAATCGTAGCAAAAATTGTTTTCGTTAAAGACCTCTCCCAAGGGCTGGAGAAATTTAAGCAAGGAGTCGTTGCTGAAGGAAAGATCAAGCAGTGAGGCATCCTGTGCCACTGAGGGACGTTTCTGGTAGAAATCCCACACCGCCTTTACCGACTGCCACAACCCTGGGCTTATCTTGTATTCAACCGGCTGTTTCGGATGAGGCTTTTGCCTGCGGCGGGGGCTTTTTCTTGCTGTGGCCGCAATCTTGGGGGTGCGACTATAGGGCGAGCAAAAAGATCCTGGCGCATTGTCGCGGATAGGACCAAAGACCTCCTGGTAAGGGCGCTCGATGATCGTGCGAAGCGTAACGTCCTCATATTTGACCGCCGAATACGGGGTCATTTGGGCGATCTCTTGAGAAATTCTTTGACCAATGATGTTTTTCATAAACCAAACAATATCTATTTTTTATTATTTTGTCAATCTTTTTTGTTCAATCATGGCAACAGCCTTGTGCCCTTGTCGGGGTCGGACACAGGCCGGCAAAGCAGCAAGAAATGTTGGGGCTACGGCTTGAACAAGAGACGCTTGCCCCATTTTTTGGTAATGGCGGCGGCTTTCAAGACAAAGGCGAAAAGCACCAGGGCGGGGGTAAACCGGATTTCTTGCCAGTTGCCACTTTCATCTCTTATGGCAAAACTTCCGTCTTCCCGAATACGGGTACTGAGATCCGAGAGGTGATTGCATTGCGGGCAGATCCCTGCGGCTTCGATAATCGCTACCCCTGCAAAGTAGGTATTGACTCTGCCCTTGATAAAGGCTGCGTCAAGTGGCTCGCCGCACTCAATGCACTCGCCCTCAAAGCGGTTCATGATGCGCCCTGTACGCTCAAATTTTATCGGCATTTGGGATTCAATCGTCTCGCACTGTGCAAGATCAACAAGGTTTTTGTTATTGGCCGGGGTAGTATAAGGCATCGAGGGGTGGTTGGTTTTCTGCGGCTTTTCAGGCATAGAGAAAGCTCCTTGTCGGTGGTTTTATCTCATATTACGCCAGAAGGAGCTATGGGTTTATGCCGAAAAGGTTGCCTTTTTTGCTCCTATTCAAAGAAAAAAGCCCCAACCGCAGGGCCGGGGCTTTTGAGGTACGCATTTTAGGGAACAGGTCAGCCAAGCATTTCCTTGGGGGTCTTACCTTTGAGATCGGCCCCTGACTTGAGGATGCAGTCGAGAATTTCACCCTTTTTGAGAGACATCCAGCCTTTTTTGGGATAATGCTTTTCCTTGTAGGCCAGAACCTTTTCATCTTCCCAAAGCTTAACGCCATCTTCTTCTCCGAAGGCCACAATTTCGGCCTGGGAGAGCTTTTTGAGATAGTTTTCGCTAAGCGTCCACTCGCTTTGCAGATCAATCCCAAGAATTGAACCAACGACACGGCGCACTTCGGGCATTGCTTCCCCCTGCCAGGAATCGTTTTTGAGAAGGGGCTCTGTCAGCGAGGCCTGCAGAATCTGCGTGAGTTGATCATCGGGGGTCTGCTGGAGTTTTTCTGCAATGGTTTTTTTCTCCGACCGGCAATAGTTATCGAGGCCGATCTTGCTCTTAATGCAGGACTTGGCTTCGGAGGAGGAAAGGGCCAGACACAAGAGAGCCAGACGCAGAACCTGGGCCGAATTGGAATCAAGCGCATCAATGCGCTCTTTGATCGCCTCGGCATAGAAGGCCTCTCGCGCCTCAAGGCAGCGTTTCTGTGATTTAGCCTGGGCTCGCTTGGCTTTTTCGTCCTCACTCAAAGAGCTTGAGGCTTTGGCGGCATTGCCCTGTTTTTTTTGTTCGCAGTCCTTCTTGGACGCGGTGTCGGTATCAACCGTATCTTCCTGCGGCTGTGCGACAGGTGCTTCTTCCGGCTTTTTTTCAACCTTGAGGTAGAGTTCTTCAAAGCATTTTTTAGCCCCGACACAGGCTCGGTTTGCGCCATCTGCAACCTTGCCGGAGAGATCCACAATGCTGACGAACTCGGGACACGACAGGCAGCGCTCGGCGCTTTTCTGATCTTCGGCCAAAACTTCGCGCTCAGGGGCTGTAAGCCTGTGGGCAAAACGAAAACCGTTGGTGCCGAACAACTGCTTTCCCTTGCTCCAGTTGTTGGTGAAATGCTCACCCTGTTTTTTTTCAAAGCACTTGGGGGCCAGACACTTGCCCTGCTCGGAGCCGTCTGCAAACAAGGACGACATCAGCGAGGAATTGTGCTGGCAGGTCTTGCATTCGCTTTGATCGAACCGGGCGATCTCCAGGGCGGGGGAGCTGTTTTCAATCGCGGTGCGAAGCTCTTTGACCGTCCAGTTGTTCTGGAGACAAGCGGTCAAGGCTTTAAGCTGTGTCTCCTCGCCGCTCAAACGGGTGAATTGCTCAACGTGGCCCTGAGAGATCTGGCCGCTTTGCCATTTATCGAGAACGGCTTGAGGCAGACTCAGCAAGGCGACACTTCGCCGGATTGCATGAACGGGAACACCTGTGGTTTCGGAAAGAAAATTGAGCGAATCGAGGGTATTGCCCCGTTCGTCAAGATAGCGTTGGTAGGACTGAGCCCTCTCGAAAGGGGTCAGCCCCTCGCGCTGATCGTTCTCAATCAGCATCTTCTCGTAAGCATCCTGGTCGTCACTCTCGGACAGGGTGACAGGAACCATGAAATCATCGACAGAGAGTCCTTTGGCCTCGGCGGCGATCTGCGCTGCGCGATAGCGCCTTTCGCCTGCAATGATCTCAAACTTATCCCCTTCGACCTGCCGCACCAGAAGCGGTTGAATGATGCCCTTGGCGGCAATCGATGCGGCCAGTTCATCAAGGGCTGCTTTTCGTTCCGGTGAGGGGTTTTCAAATTTGCGCGCATTGTAAGAGTTGAGACACAACAGGCTTAAGGGAATTTCAGGGGTTTTGAGTTGAGCAATACTTGCTTCCATGCGGTCATTCCTCCTTTTTGTTTATAGATATACAATACCTTTATTTATATTTTTTGTCAATCTTTTTTATATTAATTTTAACGCAAATCACAATGCGGCTAAAGTCAAAAAAGTTTCCTTGTGAGAGATGACTTTCTGAGCGTAGGCAAGACATTGGGCATACCTGTGAACCCCTGGGGAGCCGCCGTTGTAGTAGCGCAGGGCTTTGACCAGATCGCCATCGAAGCGCTGGCGCAGAAGGTCGAGAATGTGCTTGCAGGCGGCAAGGTTTTTGGCCGGGGAGTAGTAGTCGGACGGCTTCTCGATAATGCCTGCCTTTTGAAGTTCATCGTTCCAGTACCTGGGAATAATGCCTGTGAGCCCAATTGCGCCTTTGTGGCTTACGATGTCGTGGCGCAAAGAGCTTTCTGCCATGGCGACCGAAAGAACCAGTTCCGGCTCTCCTGTGCTGATCGCCGCAGAGACGATCTGCTCCACATATTCTTTGTCCAGGTAGTAGTAAGACTCCATGATGCGATCAACAAGTGAGGCGTGGTATCTTCTTTTTGCCTCCATAGCCTCGATGCGCACCCTTGCATCTTCAATCTGGCGACGAAGGTCGGCTATCGTTTCCCTTCTCTGCTCTGTCAGCATTTTAAATCGCTCTTTTTGCGCTTCCAGCACAGCAATCCGTTGCGCCGAACTCTCCAGGGCCGAGAAGAAAAAGCCTGCTCCGAAAGAGATCGCCGCGCAGAGAAAAATGGCCAGCAGAATACGGGGCCGGTGCAGACCTTCCCTGTATTGACGACAAACAAATGATAAAACTCTTGATCCCAAATTCACTGAAAACTCCTTTTTCAATGTTTAAGGGGCGGGGTGCCAAGCAGAGGCTGTGCGGCTCGCATGCTCTCATCAAAGCCTTCATCCCAGGGAAACTTTCCTTGCCGATCCGGCCAGATAAGCTGCAGGGCTTCTACGGGCGGGTCCATAAGAGCGGTAGCTGCCCTGAGTCTTTCTTTGACCGCCTGCTCCGAGAGCGCAATAAAGGTGCAGGGCAGATTCGCCAGATCATCCCTGATATCTCCTGCCACAGGGAAAACGCCTGTTTTCTTAAACCTCTGGCCGATTTCGTTGATAATGCTTTGAGCAATTTCCAAGGGGAGCCCCACAACGATGATCTCCGGTTTTCCCATCCGGCTGAATCCCACAGAGTAGCTAAATGGAGGCTCGTTTTTTTCGATATCACCAAATACACCGATGACGCTCCAGCCCACATTTTCGATGTCGGAGACAATCTTCTTCTTGATTTTATTCTCACGCTGTCTGAAGAAGTCTTCTTGTCGCTTATCCATTATTCCTCCTTTCTCTTTTACACCTATCTTATTTTTTATTTTATAAAAAGTCAAGTTTTTTTAAAATATCTGTTACGCCAAATCCTTTTTTCATTGAAAGTTCCCCCTTAGTCTTAGCCGGACATGCAAAAAAGACATTGAAAAAGGCTGAAATCGGAGCTTTTTCAACGCTATTTCTGGCTTTTCCCCGAGGTATTCTCGAAAGAATCAAAAACCATTAGGAAAGGAGGTTCGCGGATGGAACGCAACCAGCAGCAAAGCGTGGAGGAGTTGGCAGAGCGTATGCGTCGGTTTATGCAAACACGCGGATGGAGCAAAGAGCAGGCGCTGCAATTTTTAATGGGTGCAGGGATCGCAACCCCTGGCGGGGAGTTGGCGCCGGAGTACCGCTGCGACAGGGGGGAGTCGATCAGTGTCGAGCAGGCCCGCAGTCAACTTGCGGCAGCAATGGATCGAGGGACGCAGTGCCCTTGTTGCGATCAATTCGTTAAGCGCTACCGCCGCAAGCTCAACAGTGGGCTGGCCGCGCTTCTGGTGCGTGTCTACAGCGAGGTCTCGGTTCGTGATTCCGAAGGGGGATGGCTTCATATCCGTGATGCAGTCAAGGATCTTACCGGAACCGACTACGCTATCTTGCGTCATTTCGGTCTGCTTGAGCCCTATCAGCAGGGTGGTCGGCGCGGAGGTGCCGGGCTGTGGCGGTTGACCGAAAAAGGCACTCTCTTTGTCGAGGGCAAAACAAGCGTTCCGGAAGCAGTCTACCTTCTTAACAACAAGGTCCATGGTTACTCGCCGCAGACAATTTCTATTCAAGAAGCCTTGGGCAACGCCTTTGACTGGGATGAACTTATGGGAAGATCGCTTCTCGGCAAAGCTTGCTAACCAGGTTGTTTTTGGTTTTTCATCTCCACACCGTTGAGCAAGGAGTCAAGAATGGAGCGCGAATTTCGGTATTTTGTTCTCAAAAACAAAGACATGCTTAAGTATTTAAACGAAGAAGAGCGGCGTCTGGTGCTGGAACTCGGCAAGAAAGTTGAAGCCGGCAGAAAAGCTGATGGCAGGGGTCCGTTTGAGTGCGTTTGTATTGAGTCTGATTGGCCCGAATACGATCAGGCATGGTGGTCTATCGCGGCAAGGGTCGACAGGGAGCGGGGGATTGGATCTCTGCGGTCGAAGTTGGACCAGATAGAAAGATACGGGGTTGGTGAAAGATCAGGTCTGCCCGCAGAGACGTCCCGAGAAGAGACTCGAAAAAGCCCCGATCAGAATTAATTCTCCTTGGGTGTCGGAAAGACCTTTTCTCTGGCCTGGGCGAAGGACCCGAATCGCCGGTAGACGGTGGTGATGTCAATGTCTGCGAACACCTTAAACATGCTCATGTTTGGGTATTTGCGTACTTGCTCAAGGATTTGAGCATCGTTGTAGCGCGGCGGGCGAGGCCGCGGTTTTCCTTTGGGCCAGCCCGGGCCATGGCCCTTGCAATCAGAGCGCATCTCTTTTTGCGGCAGGAAGTGCCCGGATAGATCGTATTTTTCAAGCAGACTGCGGAAGTAGCTAAGGTTAAGACCCAGGATCGATGCTACACGCCTGCGGGAATATCTCATCTCTGCAAACCCTTTAACGACCTCCTCGAAGGACTCCCCGTACTCTTCTTCAATCTGTCTGAGCTTGGGCGATTTTTCAAAAAAGCAGTCCAGACCGTAACGCGAACAGTATGTATAGAAGGTCGTTCTTGCCATTCCAAGTGTCTGTGCGGCTTCGTGTCGGGACATTCCCTTCGATGCCAGCTCGACAACAACAGCCTTAAAAGGTTTCCCATGCTTTTTTCTGATACGTTTTATGTCTTCCATGCCCAATCCTTTCAAGATCAAACTATATCATTTTTAACAAAAAGTCAATTTTTTTAATATATCTTTTTAGACAATATTTTTAATTGCAAGCTTTTACAATAAACTATCACCCTTTTCTCTATTCTTTTTTTCTTGATTTTTTATTTTATTTTTTATAAAATGTGTTTCATAGGAGGTTTTATGGAGTCTTTGTCTTCGCAGGATTTATTTGAACAAGAAGCGGGACCACGACCAGCGTGGCCGGATCTGGTCGCTCGGGCACGCGAGGTGTTGCGCGAAGTATTTAACGCAGGACACCCAGCAATTTGTGCGTGGAGTTCGGGCAAAGACTCAACGACAACTCTTAATCTTGTCTTAACCACGGCGCGAGAGGTGGTCGAGCAAAGTGCCGGAGCCATCAAGCCTTTTATTGTTGTAACGCATGCGGACCCTCTGATCGAGAACCCTGAGATGGCGCTTCATGCCCGACGGGAGATGGAGCGCATCAAGGCTTATGCCGCACGTTACGATCTGGATGTGCGAATCGAGGTTGCAACCCCGGCTCTGGGTAGCCAGTGGGTGGTCAAGGTTCTTGGTGGACGGGCCCTGCCTGTATTCGCTAACAAGTCGCAACGCGACTGCACGGTAGATTTGAAGGTCGTCCCGCAGGAGCGGTTGGCCAAAAAAGTGCTGGCGCAACTGGACGGGGAGATTGCTCCTGTGACCGTTGTGGGAACTCGTTTTGACGAATCGGCGGGGCGCAAGAGCCGCATGGAGGGGCGTGGAGAAGTCGCTGGGCTGTGGCAAGACGAGAAGGGCCGCATGGTTTTGAGTCTTGTGGCTGACTGGCTCGATGCAGACATCTGGGGCTATCTCAAGGCGTGCAACAAGGGTGAGCAGGAGGCTTTTTCCGATTTCGGCAACCTGATCAGGCTCTACCGGGATGCGTCCCGGGAAACCCGCACGCAAAATGGTTGCGAAGTCTACAAATGTCGCTTCGGATGTTCGGTCTGCACGGTCGGGCGCGACCACTCGCTGGAAAAACTGCTTGAAACCGACCCTGAGCGCTACGGCTATATGGGGGAGTTGCTTCGCCTTCAGAAGTATCTGGTCAACACTCAGTACGATTTCTCCAGTCGTACCTGGATTGGGCGCACGATCAACAACGGCTATATCACCATTACCCCGGATGTTTACTCGCCGCAGATGTGTGAGAGGTTGCTGCAGATTTGTCTGACGATCGATGTGCGTGAGAAGGAAAAGGCAGCACAGCTTGGCATTGAACCGCGCTTCGAGTTGGTTTCCGCCCAGGCACTAATCGCCATCGATGCGCTCTGGAGCCTTCAGGGTCTCTGGGGCGGGCACCGGGCGCTTCGTATTTTCCGCGACATCTATTATCGCGGCGAGCGCTACGAAATCCCCGAAACTCAAAAACCGCAAACGCTCAAGATGCCGTCCAAGCGCTATCTCTATGTGGGCGACGGGTGGCTTGAGCCCGGCAATGAGTATCAGTTCTGCGGCCTGCGTGATGTTGTGCTGGAGAGTCTGGATGAAAACAGCCAGTGCATGGGAGTGCGCACCCTTAAGGATGGACGAGTGGTTATGCAGGCCAATGAGGGGCCGTTGTTCGAGGTTGACGAGGAGGCAGCAGGCTATGTCTTTGGCTTTGAGCTTGACCACCTGATCGATGATTTCGGCAAGGAGCAGGTTGTTACCGCAGCTTACCGGCGCTATGTCGGGCTTGGGACGCTGACTTTGGCAAAAGGGGCTCAGGCAGGGATTGTGGACAACATTCTTCGTCGGACAACATTTAAGGAGCGAGTCGGGCTGTGCGAGGGTGCCTTTGACCTTAAAGATCTGCTGAAAAAAACCGTGAGCAAAAAGGAGATGGAAGATCAGCTGGCGGCGCAGTCTGATTCCTCTGGCGAAGAGATTGAACGCGAGGCGAAACGCCACGTCGCCATCTTGCCAAAATCAGGCAATCCGGCCAGGCAGGTTCAGCTTGACCTTTGGGGCGAAGCGTCAGGATTTTAAACTTTGCGAGATAGCCATTTAAGGCTGACTCTGGGTGCAACGAGTCGCAAGACGGGCACCGGCCTCACATGAGGTGCGGGGAAGCGTGGACAGGCTGAGCCCGCCAGCACCTGTCCTTGGGAGGCCCGCCACCCGGCCAGCAACCGGGAGCAATAAAAGCGCGGCGGGCGCTCCCTAAACCCTTATCGAAAAACTTTTTACGGAGGAGGCTGTATTTGATCACGGCATTTGGGTCTGGGGCCAGCGCCCCGGCCGATTTCAAAGGTTTCGCCAGGGCCGGACATCCTGTTGGGGTTGTCGTTCAGGAGATTGGCGCCGGGGTTTTTGCCGCGATGGTCGAGGCCAACAGAAACGGCGTGCAGATCTTTGTCGATTCGGGGGCTTATACGGCATTTACCAAGGGCCGCCGGGTTGATTTCGATGCCGTTCTCGATAAATACGCTCGCTTGGTCGATGCCTGCGAGCGCCCTGAGCTGTTGCACCTGGTTGCCCGGATGTCATCGGCGACATGAACGAGACGGCCAGGCTTCAGTGGAGACACATCGAGCAGATTCGAGAGCTAAGTGATCGCGGCGCACGCATCATCGCTCCTCTTCAGATTGGCTGGAAGCGGGTTGAGTACGTCTCTTATCTCGGCTGTCTTGGAAGCGAAATCCGCACGATCATCCCCGGATTCGCCTTCAACAAAATGGCCTGGGGCGCAAAAGATGTCGCCGAGCTGGTGCGTCTTGTGCGCCCGGCCTCGATTCATCTGTTCGGTATCGGCCAAAAACGTATCACCAGAACCGCCGAGGCGATCTGGAGCGTTTGTCCGACAACAGCTATCTACTGCGACTCGAACAGGATCCGGGCCTGGGCGGGCAAGGGCCGGGTGCTGACCAGGGAGGTCTCGCAAAGGCTGCGCACGGTCTATGAGCGATCCTGCCAGCGATATTTGAGACACTACCTTCAAGGCCGCGGGCTCTGTCGCGCTGAAGCCGCAATTCTATCCGATGTCTTTTTGGGCGCCGACGAGACCGAGTTGCAGTTTGACCTTTGCAACACGCCGGGATTTCTTGAGCCAAACGAAGCGCGGGCACTGGCCAAGCTCTTTGGTCGGCGCGAGCGGGCTGAGATTCAGGCATGGGTCAAGGCCTCGCAAAGCGAGTCCGAGTGCGACAGAGAGGATTTTCTGGGGATAAGCTATGGCTGCGAGTTGGGCTACCTGATCGATGAGAACGATCCGTCCTATCGCGGTCTTCTGACCCAGATCCCAGCCGTGTGGCCGGCGGCGATGGCAGCGCAGCGAACTCTCGAGGCACGGCCGCAAGCGCGCACCCGTGCCCTTGTCGCCATAGCGGGAAGAGAGCTTGCGCAGGGGATACCCGATACCCAGACAGCATTTGCCTTCGGCGCTGCGGCGGGAGTTCGGCAAGGGCCTCGGCGCATCAGGCGAAAAGGCGCGAGCAAAGATCCAAGGCCACTTCAGATGGCCCTTGGTTTTTGAGAAAGGAGAGAAGATGATGTTCAAGGCACTGATCGGAATTTTTGCCGGAGGTTTTCTGGCGGTCAATATGGAGCGAGCTTTTGTTTTTTTTGAGAAAGCGTGGGGTGTGACCTGCAGTTTCTGGTCGCTGGCCTCCCCCGTCTTGGCCGAGAAGTTTTTGTCTTTGGCGGGAGGATGATGTGGGGAAAAATGTCGAAGTACGACTAAGCCCGCAGCTTTGGCGATGGCTCGATCTTCTGGAGGAGAGCTTCGACCTTCTGCCGGCGGAAATCTTACGGATTGCGGAGATCGACCCGCTTAAGACCTGCACTCTGTTGTCGCGGCAGTCCGAAACAAAGACTCGAAAGATTCATGTCCCAGCCGGACTCTGGGGAAGTCTCAAAGAAAAAGCACACAACCTTCGCTCTCCAGTTTCCGATCTTGTTGAGCAAATGCTTCGGCAAATGATAATGCAGGTTGTTTCAACAAATACGCTCACTCTTCGAGAAGACGCTAAGGCCATGAAGAAACTTCGTGAAGAAGTCGAGGCCGCAAGCTGGTAAGTTTCGCTCCTCTGCTCAATTGAATGGTGTCTACACGTCCCTTGGCAGTCGCACCGTAAAACCCGAGCGGCCACTTCAGGCCCGAAAAAGGCCGCACCTTTTTTTCCGAGGTGCGGCCTTTTTCGGTCTGAAAATATCCTTTCGCTCGGTTCGAGACAGGTTACTGTATCAAGCCGAATTCGACTTGGAAATTCGTACCCTTGACCTTGGGTCGGGTCGTGTGCCCCGGACCAGGTTCGAGGTCCACCAGGCCGTGCTGCTCCATTGTTCTGAGCGTGCGCGAGAGGTTCGAGCTTTTTCTGCCCGTGATTACTTCGAGTTCCTTGATGCTGTGGGGGTTGTACTCCAGGATTGTTTTAAGGAGATCCTGATTTTCCCTACTCAATACCTCTCCCAAGCTTTTGAGGGAGTCGAACCAAATTTTCGGCTCTGTCTTTTTCGGCTTGTATTGACCGCTGGCGATGTCAATTGTGCGCTGAATATACTGGTCCCGAGGCATGATCCCGACCTTGATGATTTTTTTTCTCATTCGTTTTTACCCCCATCTATTATTTCCCTGGCTTCCCGCCAGAAATCTTCGAGAAGCTGCGCCGCAGAGGCAAATTCATACTCCTCGACACGATCTTCACGATGGATATGATCCCAGGTCACCTTGCGTGCTCGGTATCGATTTCGCCCTCCAAAATCATACCCATGGGCATTGTCGAAGCCAAGAATTCGCCTGTTTCTCGAGTCGTGAAGGCTCGCAGAATAACGGATGCCATGAGGGATCTGCCTTGAAGACTCAACCTGCCGCACATCGAACTTGACCCAAAATCCCCTCTCCATGTGGAACGTTTCTCTGTCAAGATCCAGAAGGCAATTCAGTTCGTTATCAATCATATTATCACCTGATGATATTACACGATGCAGTTTTTCCCGTCAAACTTTCCGAATTTCTACCTCGTCTTACTGATACATTGAAGGTTCGACCCGCAGATATTCCGATAGATCAAGCTCATCGCTCCAGCGACCAAGCTACGCCTGGAGCGGGTGGATTTTTGTGGGATTCGAGGTGGTGACAGCCCATGATGAGGCTGTCTCGAAGCACCTGATCTTCGGTGGCGGCCTCAATGCCTCAACCCGTCTTCATAGCTTCTTCTGCTTGGTCTTAAAGTTCGGCAGGAAACAGTCGATGGCGATTTCTTTTTTTCGCCAGGTATTGTGGAATTTGGGGCCGACTGAGAATGAACAGTCCTATCGGGTCAATACCCAATACTATTGCGATCGCCCATATTTTGTCGAAGGTGATCTTTTCCAGCCTGAGATTGTTCCCCGTTTCAATTTGCGAATAGTAAGAAGGGGAAACCGAAACACCACACCGAGGATCTTTTTCGATAAGGTCGCACAACTCGCGCAACCCTATGTCTTTTTCCAATCGAATTTTCTTTAGATACTCCCCTAGTGGATTGTTCATAGGAGTGTCCCCCTTTTGTTGGATATGTCAATCATTTCAAGCAGGATGTTAATGTTCTAGGTTCTGGTTGTCAATTATATTTTTTATATTGACTTTTTATATATTTCGTTATATTCTGTCATTACTCCTTTGCGCTTACCATAGTTGATAGAGGTATCTCTTTCCCCTTCCCCTGACTTGCCGCACCAGGGGAATTCATCGAACTCCTCGCGGCGGGAGTTTTTACGGAGGTTTTATGCAGATTGTTGTTGAGATTGCAGAAGATGGTTCGGTGAGAGCGTATTCGCATCACCGCACGCCGGAGGTGGTGATTATCGACCGCCGGGACGACGAGGCGGCCCCGCTTCGCAACGGCAAGATCGTCGTGGAGGCCAGGTTCGCAAAAACGGATGCGCTTCTTGTCGAAGCCGGGGTAGAGGTCGACCAGAAGGCGTGGGCGGGGTCAAAAGAGATCGCTCTGGCCCGAAAGTTTTATGCCGATGAGGATTCGACTCACCCTGTCGAGGTGGATGACGATGCGCGTGCAGCGCGTACCGATGAAGGGGTGTTTGTCGAGATGTGGGGGTTTGTGTCTAACGATGATCTCAACAGCCAGGAGGGTTAAGTCTATGAGCGAAATTTCTCTTAAAATCAATCAGTCACGCCTGATGTCCAATTTGCGCTATGCGTTCAGCAATAAATTCAAAGTTATTGGCGAGCTTGCCCAAAATGCTCGCCGGGCCGGGGCAAGCTATGTTTCTTTTCGGTATTTTGAGGAGCAAAAGGTTCTCCAGGTCAAGGATGACGGTTGCGGGGTGGGGGATTTTCAGAATCTTCTCTCGGTGGCTGAATCCGGCTGGGATGAAAACATACAGCGGCAGGATACGCCTTTCGGTATGGGCTTTTTGGCGGCCCTGTTTTGCTGTCCTACGGTGACGGTTAAATCCGGTGGGCTTCGTTCCAATCTGGTGACAGAGGATGTGCTGGCGGGAGAGTCGGTTGTCGTTGAGCCGTGTATTCACGCACCGAGGGTTGGAACCGAGGTCGATCTTGAAGGCTTTGATGTTGATTCAAAGGAGCTTTCAAAGCAGATTGGGGCTTATGCCAAGGGTTTTCCGATCCCGGTCTTTTTCAACGGCGAGGAGATCGCACGCCCCTGCGCTCTTGATGGCGGCCGCACTTTTGAAAAAACGCCGATCGGATATGTAAGTCTGGTCGGCTTGCACGCCGGGGTCAAAGGGGATCTCTCCAGCAGCAGGCGCATATTTTATTTGCAAGGGGTCAAGGTTTTGGATGAGCGCGGATATTATTCAGGATCGGACAGGGCCGATATTGTCCATCTTGACCCGCGCCGATTTTTTGCGCGTATTCCCGACCGTGACAGCCTTATCGACCCGGAAGGTGCTGCTTGTCAGGTCAGGGATGCTCTTGCCGAGGTGTGGAAAAAACATCTTGAGGAAGAGTTTGCACGACTTAGCCCTGAAGAATTCGCAAACACCTATCTGCGAGCGGTGGAGCAATATGCGGTAAAGATGCTCAACGACCTGCCCTTTATCCCCGCAAGCTATCTTGAGGTGGCAGAGAGCTACCCTCTGATCTTTCAGGAATGGGAAGATGGGACGAGAGTCTTATCTAAACCTGTCTACCGCGAGCAGGTTGAAAGCGGCCAGGTGTGTCTCGCCTCAATTATGAATGATATTTGTCTGGAAGGCGAAGGAGCTTTTGAGTGGATGTATCTTTTCGATACCAAGATGCCCGTACTGCGCCGAAGTCTCCCTGAAGGTCACTGGGCCAACAAGTATCTGGTGAATCTCGACCAGAAAGAGTGGGAGCTTGAAATCAACAACGAGCAGGGTGAGCAGAATTTCTGGGGCAAGTGGGTTTACGGCAAGATCATCTTGTGTGAAAGTTTTACCCTTAAGGCACCGGGGCTTGAGCCTGTCACCTTTACCGCCCACGCCATGGTTTGTGCTGAAGGGTTTGTTGTCCCTGCCGGCGAGAAAACTGGACAGGTGGTGCGCCAAGCCTGCAATTACCGCGATGAGTGCGATTTGTTCTGCGAGGACGATGCCGATAGTGATTACGACAAGTTTTCTGCCATGGTCGCCAATCTTCGCAACAGCGATCCCGCGCAAATGCTCAAAAGCGTTCTTGACGGGGTGGCGCGAATTGGAGATTTCCCGGCCCTTGAGGGCAAAAAACTGCTGGTGACGATTTCGGAGAAGGGAGAGGCGTGCATAGAGCTTGCGGCCTGATTTATGGGTCACTGTGAACTTTCATCTGAGGGCCAGGGCACTTTGCTCTGGCCTTTTTTCGTGTCGCAAAGTCTCACAAAAAACAAAAAATCCCACCAATGTATTTCTTATTTTATTTTCTTGTATTTTTATATAATTTATGAGATAATCAGTTCACAAAATTCAAGGAGAGGTCATGGGGAGGAATCTGTTTTCATTTGAAGGTGGCGAGGGGTCGGGCAAATCGACACTTATTCTCAAGGTAGCTGAAGCCTTGCGGGTAAAAGGCATTGAGGTCGTCTTGACGCGAGAGCCGGGGGGTTGTCCCATCGGCCAGAAGGTGCGCGAGATACTACTGGATGCCCGAAACAGCGAGATCGTATCGAGGGCCGAGCTTTTGCTTTATGCGGCGGGCAGAGCCCAGCATGTCGAAGAAGTCATTGTGCCTGCTCTTGAGCGTGGAGCGGTGGTGCTCTGCGACCGCTACTGCGACTCCACCGAAGCCTATCAGGGCTATGGTCGCGGTCTTGATCTGACACTCATTCGGGAACTTAATCAGATCGCCACAGGCGGGATTTACCCGCAGACAACCTTTCTACTCGATTTGCCGCCGGAGATCGGCCTTGGGCGTGCTCTGAGTCGCGTTGAGACAGCCAGCGGCAAGGAGGGACGCTTTGAGCGTGAATCGCTGCGCTTTCATCACCGGGTTCGATTCGGGTATTGGCAGCTTGCAGCGCGCGAGCCAAGGCGTATGTTCATGATCGATGCGCGCCTTTCGCCCGAAGGCGTATTTGAGGCCACAATGAAGAAGATCCTGGGCGCAATGAAGGTTCCCCGCGACAGGGCTGTGTAAAATAGAAGCCCCTACCGCTGCTTCACACATGGTAGGGGCTTAGCTGTGTCATCGCCCTGCAATATCGGTTCGGTTGTGCTTTAGAAGGAAGTACCCGGTCCCAATCATTACGACCAGGCCCAGAACCGTCTCCACCTTCTCGCCAAACGTCAGATCTGCCCAGCGATCTGCCTCTTTTTGCGGCGCATTCTCTTTCATGTTCTCATCCTTTCTGCCGAGTTCATTCCTGTCACAAGATTAGCACTGTATAACAAACATGACAAGGCATTTTGGGAATAGGGTGGTGGCGCGGCTTCTCCTGAATGAATATATTCCCCTGAATTTCTTTTATTTTTTTTCTTTACTTTTTATTTTTGTTTTGCTATATTTTCTTTATTCAAAGGAGGTTTCATGACAGAGCGGATCGTTTTGACTCTCGAAGGGAAAAAGGCTGGAGCGCGGATTGTTTGCACGAACCTTGTAACGACCGGGCGCAGCAAAATTGTTTACATGACAGGTTTTGGCCCGGCCCAGGAGGTGCGTGCTTTTTCGCATCTTCTCAATCTGGGCAAGGCCAGGCTTGAAGGGCGCAGCGCCGATGGTACTGAAGTGGTCGGTATGTTTGAGGCGCAAAGCCTCTACAACGTGCGCTTTACCAGTGTCGGAGAGAGTCATTTTGCGATCTGTGTTGCGCCTGAAGATACGCAATATATCGCGGGGGTGAGCCAGGAGCAGTGCCGGGAGATTTTCTATCGCATCCTTGATCAGAACCATTTTGTTCACCCCGATTGGTACGACTGGATGTTTGAGCGGCTTCTGATTCAGCCGGTTGAAGTCAAGACGCGGGTTGGACACATGGTTTGCCTGCAAAATTATCTCAATATCGAAAAAGAGGTTTATGCAGGCATCAAAAGCGGAGAGCTTGTCATGCCCTGCCCTGCCGCCTCAATCGAGCTGGAGGTAAAAGAGGGCAACGTGCAGCAGGAACAGGCCGCTTAAGGGATAAGAAGAGGGAGAGAATATGCAGGTTGACGGAAGTCTTAAGACGACAACATTTAGCCGCACAGTCGCAAACGAGTTGGCAAAGGGGTATTATCCGACCTTTGCCGAGGATGTAAAGTCGATCTCCAGTGTCCTTTCGGTCGATTTTAGCTATTCTCACCGCGGCAACAGCCATAATCATCTGGCGATCCTTGACCCTTGTGCGGGCGAGGGGCGATTTCTTTCGGCGATCAAGAGAAAGATCGTCAAAGACTTCGGGGAGGACAAAGACCGATACCAGCCTTGTGAAATCGCCTCTTTCGGAATCGAGCTGGATGAGGCGCGTTTTGGTAAAATGCGCGGGTGTACCCAGAAGATTGCCGGCTCTTTTTTCGACGTGAAAAGCGAAGGAGGTTTTCAGCTAATCCTTCTCAACCCGCCCTACAACCGTCAGGATGATCAATGTTTGCTGTGGCTAAAGCGCGCGCAGGATCTTTTGACCTATCGCGGGGCTCTTGTCTTTATCATCCCGGAATATGAATGGCATCGCAAAGAGATGCGCGAGTACGTTGATGCGAACTTTCGCTTTATTCATGTTTTCCGAAGTGAAAAGCATGACCGCTTCAAGCAGTTGGTGGTTTTTCTCAGCAAGGGCCAGGACAACCGGCGAACCCTGCCTTTCTATGCCCGAATGACCCAGAGCAACTTCGAGGACAGCGACTATCCGACCATCTCGCAGATGCTTAAAGACAAGCCGGGTTTTTCCGTAGAGATTTCTCCGGCATCTTCAGCAGCTCTCCCCTTGCTGTCGTGCCGTGACCTGGAGCCGCTTTATTGCGCGTGCGACAAGCGAGCCGAGGATATGGCCGCAAAAGTGCTTGAGCGCACATATCCGGCCAATTTTGACACATCCATCCGTCCTCTTGGAACGCTGCGCACAGCCCATGCGGTGCAGTTGGCTGCAATGAACAGCTCGGTCGAGTCGGTGGCGATCAACGGCAGCAGCTATTTGGCTAAATACATGCTGACCACGGAGCCAGAGTCCTACAAAGACCCTGAGACAAGCACTGAAACCATGGTCTACAAGCCCAAGGTCGAGTGTTTCTTGATGGATTCTTCAGGGGGTGTCAGAAAAGCCAAAGAGTGCGGATTTGATTATTTTGAACTCAATTCGCACCTTTCAGGGGTTTTGCTCCAAAAACTCAACCGCGACTACAAACCTTTGCACGAAACCGGCAGCGACGAGGATTTTCTGCGCGAGGAGCTTGATTCCATCGGGCTTATGCCGCCGCAGCGAGAGGCGGTCAAGTCTCTTGTCAAGGGATATGAGTATGGTTACAAAGGGCTTGGGCTTCGCGCAAACACCGGAACCGGCAAAACCTGGATGGCGCGAGCTGTCAAGGTGGTTATGCAAAAGCGCTTCGGCGCCAAGCGCTCGATTATGGTCACCGAGCCGCACCTGGTTGAGCAGATCCGCGCCGAGTACGCCCAGGCCGAGTTTGCGGTTCATGTCATCGATTCCTGGAAGAGCTGCAAGCGCCTTTGCACCGAAAAGCCTGAAGGGCTTTATTTGATCAGCTATTCGCGCCTGCGGATGCACCCGGCCTTTTTTCCGGTGGTCATCCCTAAAGAGCGAGTGGTCAAAAACGCTGCGGGGGAAAATACCCGCGAAAGTGGCTTTGTCTGCCCGGATTGCTTCGGGTTTATCGAGAAGCGCCCACGAAAAAGCGCCAAAGACAAATGCCCCTGGTGCCAAAGCCCTCTTTACGCCTACCGCGCCGATGGCAGGCAGAAGCAGATTGGAGGCTTTGGGCGCTGGATTTCAAAGATTGAGCAAGAGGGCAAGGTTTCTGTGTCTTGTTGCGACAACAGCAATCTTCCCTACGTCCGACTTCTTAAGCAGGTGGGCTTTGATCTGGCTATTTTTGATGAATGCCACAACGCAAGCAACGGCAACTCCAACCAGGGTTCAGCTTTTATCCGGCTTGCGGCCTCATCGAGCAGGGTGCTGACCCTGACGGCCACAATCAGCAACGGCTATACCTCCTCCTTTTACAACCTGCTGTGGGGGATTGCCCCGGAGGTCATGTCGGAGCAAGGATGGGATCGCAGCAGTCCTGCGGAGTTTCAAGGGCAGTTTGGAGCTTTCAAGCAGGTCAGAAAATGCGATGAGGGCAACCGTCATCGTTCGGGCAGTCGTGTTACGACGCATGATACGGCAGGGATTTCCCCTGCGGTTCTGGCTTACACCCTGCCCCGGTTTGCCGTGGTGGATTCCAACGACTTTACCGACATGCCGCCGGTAGATCGCGAAGTGGTTCGGTTTGATCTGCACGAAAAGGCCAAAGAGGCCATGGCGCAGGTTGACAAAATCACCAGTGAAGACATTGATCAGGAAGATCGCCTTGTTGCCAGTGCTATTCGCAACGCAGCCTACCTGCGTACCCCTGATGTCTTCTGCTTCTTCAACCAGGAATTGACTCTAAGGGGCGAGCCGTTGGGCACGGTGGCTCGTCGCGGGATCGGCTCCGAGGTCCTTGGAAAAATCGACTATACGGTGAAATTCGCTCAGCAGTGCGTTGATCGCGGGGAGCGGCTGATTGTCTATACCGGAAACACCCAGAAGGTTGATATGCGCCCGGTCATCGCCAACGCGATTCGCAAGGGGACTTGCGCACAGGTCGACGTTCTGCATGACAAGGTGAGTGCGAAAAACGTGGTCAAGTGGTTTAAAGAGACTACCGCCGATGTCGTGGTCGTACCGTATAAACGCGCCGGAACGGGCCTGGATCTCATCGAGTTTATCAATATTCTCTGGTTCGACTACACCCATGAGACGCGCCGGGCGACACAGGGCGATGGGCGCAACCGCCGGGTGGTTTCTGCGGCATGGCACAGAAAAACCTTTGGCGCTGTGCGTCCCTGTCGTTACCGCTATCTTGTTTCTGGCCCGGCTCAGGAAATGCAGTTGAGCTACACGCTGGAGAAGCAGATGACATCGGCTTTGGCCGAGGGCGAGGTGCCGCTGATTGACCCTTCAGAGTGCGGGGCCGAGGGAGACCAGAGTTTTCATGCCATGCTGACTCGTGCCCTTCGTACCGGGGAATTTGACTACACCGATCCCAGCGTATTGCTGAAAAAAATGACTCAGGCCGAAAACAGCCGGATTGATAAAAAAAATATTGTGGCCGATTCAGGCGATACGAAAGACAAAATTGCGAACGAAAAGAAGAAGGCCCCTGCAGAAGATCTGCAGGAGGACACAAGCAGGGAGCAGGTCTCGTTTTTTGATGTCCTAGACGGACCGCAGAGCGTGGAGCAGAGAAAGATTCAGTTTTGCAAGCCGCAACAGATGGATCTTTTCTCTGATTCCAGGGCGGCGTAAGTTTTTCCAGCTTTCCCCTCCCCAAAAGGTTCTTGCCTAACGGGGAGGGGAAAGGCGGTTTTGTTCTTTAGAATTGGGTGAAAGAAGGCGTTGGAGGCAGGCCGATCTTTTCGGCTTCTTCATCAAGCCTTTGCACTCCCATCTTCTCTATCATCGTTGCGTGTGGGTGCGATTTGAAAAATTGTGGCGTTTTTTGAGCCAGGGTTTATCCCGCCCTGGGTTTAGAAAAATTTCCATGATTTTTCCCTGATCCCACATTCTTGCCAGAGTTTCTATCTTTGCTTCCTTCTCCAACAGATTGAAAAGAATAGGTTTCCTGATTTTATGATTGAAATGGGCTAAAAATCACCTGCTTCGATCTTCTCTATGAGTGTTGATATGTCAGCACCGAAATTCTGCTCCTTTATCTGGGGGTAAAACTCTCTCCCGGTCGCGTAGCCCATTGCAAAATCATCACGAGCAGATATTCTGCTTCTGTATGATTGACGCTTGATCTTCTGCACACCTTCCGTGAAAAGTACCTTTGTTCTTAACGCCTCAAAAGAGTAACCACGTCCAAGTCGGTTTATGATGCGGATCAATCTGTTGAGCGATTCGGTGTAGGCGTTGGTAATAGGACTGTCGAAGTAGTTGAATATCTCATGGTGCCAGTTGCGAACGGCAGTAATGATAGGCTCAAAGTGAGGAATGATCTCCATTGGCAGATTAGCAGCCCAGTCATGATACCCCTTTTCGGCATCCGCTCTGTTTGTGTGATTCCACAACTCAAAAAATGCTTCTTTGGCCTCATACGCCATCCCCAACACCGGAAAGTTCTTCGTCCATGTGCTGAAAGATATTTCTTCCGGCATAGTCAGTTCGCCACGACGTTTCAGAAGCACGAACCGGTCATGAATAAGGCCTCGTCTGTGTTTTGGTGACAGATCAGCCCTGACGGCCTTTCTGGCGCTCTCCATTGCTACATTTGCCATCCTGACAACATGAAACTTATCAATAACGATCTTGGCATGTGGGATCAGATCGTTGACTGCATCTTTGTAGGGTCGCCACATATCGATGGCAACAAGTTGCACTTTATTCGTTCCAGGCAATCCTGAAAGATATTCAGCAACAGTCTCTTTATTCCGATTCGTCAGGAGATCAACGATAGTGCGCTGCTCAATGTTGCTAATGACGCAGCGAGGCTTGCGAATGATATGTATTTCATCGATACCAAGGCAACGAGGGGTCTCGAATCGGACGTGTTTTTCAAGACGGTTAATGTAGTCACGAAAGATATTTCTAATCGTCTTTTCATCAAGACCGGTTTCTTCCGCGAGACTGGCAAAAGTTCTGGAAAGGGATTGTTTCTCGATGTAGGCGATCAGTCGCTTGGTCGCTAAACGTTTATCATCGCGGTGCGGAATATTCTCATAGAACGTGCGGCCACAAACAGAATTCTGACAGCGGAAACGCCTTCTGGTGATGCTGATCCCAACACGCTTCCCGTGGATCGGGGTATCGAGAATCGTTTCCTCGCGCTTCCCGAAGCCTACGAGGTCGGTCTTGTGACATTCGGGACAACGATCTGGTGCGATATTGATCGAGGCGTGAATCCGATAGTCGTGCTCGTACTCCTCAATATTGGCAATCCTGTATTCGGGGAAGTTAAGGATATTGTATGACAAGACGCTCTACTCCGCACCTACCGGAATGGGGTGTCCATATCGAGGACCAGACGCAACTCGTGCCGCTCGGTCTTTGCGTCCCATTCGAGGTGGGCGAAAAACCCGCGCAGCATTGGGATGGAGCCTTCCAGCGGCGTGAATGTGTTTGGCTGGGCGGGGAGTGTGACTATTCATCCTCGTCCAATTAGGTCTATGGTCCTAGTCCTCGAACCCCTCAATCCGCATATCGATATCGTCAACACGACATTGAGCGGGTTCAACGTCTTCGCCGTAAACAAACACTTCGCAGTATCTGATGGCAGTCGTGACGGCGCTTTCCACGGCTTCAGCATCGGTCATCTCGCCCTGCGGGTCGCAGCATACGAGGTCCTGGAGGTCCTGATCATCTGCCATATTCTCAGGGTATGGCAGATCAACGAAAAACGAAACATTTGCGGTGACAAGGTAGCGGCGGCTCATACTGTGTTTCTCCCGAATTTTGAAATGGCCTGCTCATGCGACATCGACAAGCGGTGCTGGCAGTATTTGTGCCAGCAATTGAGCGGAATTTCTTCCAGTTCAACCTTGGTGAGAAACCGGACCCGCCCCTTGGACAAAACCTGAACCGGGCGGCCAGTTCCGTCAAGTGCGACACCGGGAGCCATGACAGTCTCTTGCATAAAGATCACCTTTCGAGCGAAATGGGGCCAGCTCCTTGGGCTCAGCGGCAGGGAGCATCAGCAATTCAACCGCGCGCGGATCGTTCAGGCCAGGTGCCGTGCCGGCGCCTCATCGAGGACTCTTTCGATCAGTGCTCTCAGCTGTCTTTTGTGCATAAGGTTTCTCCTTTCTTTTTCCATTCACGCACTGTTTCAAAAAATTGGTCTCTGGCTTCGATGTAGTTGCGAGCCAGGTTCACTCCCTTCAGGCTGTCGTTTCTTTCCTCATAATATCCTTCTGCCGCCTTCAGCACAGCCATAACCTCTTTGTCCATCACACTCCTATATCTCTGTTTTTCGGCTTCAAGTTCGTCACGTAGCTGGTTATTCTCACTATCATCGATAAAACATTCCGACAAAGCATCCCGCGCAATTTGATCAGCCTCTCCATCGCAAAACTTCGCTATTTTCCCCAGTGCTTGGCGATAATGCAGCATCAGTTTCCGATCTTGCTCCCATTGATCTTTCTGCGACATTCCGAGCAGTTCGTTATCGTCTTTCCATAATCGCTCATTTTCTTCCCGATACTGCTTGACGAAAAACTTGAGCCAATCGATTCTCTCAACCGGGCCTCCCGCTTTCCATTCCTTAGATTCAGAATAATCATCTGGCAGAGCCAACTTGATTTTTTCTACCTCGTTACGTGCGGCTTCGACACGCATCTGCCATGTCCCAGTACGACGAGGACACAGTATCTCGTGCATTTTTTCGACATAATCAAAGACCCATTTGAAATTCACATCGATCTGATCGGCTCGTCGCCGTTCTGCTTCCAGTCCCTCTAGTGGGTCGTTACAGCTTTCACATAAGGATTTTTCGTTTTCCATCGAAACCCTCTTTGAAAAAATATATTATGGAAGATGCAGACAGCTTCCCCGTTTCGGCAGGAGTAACTTTCGCATCCACCATTCCAAGAGCTCGTCGTGCTTTCGTAATAGCATCGGCCTGTTTTTCCAATTCAACGGTAGAGGATGTCAACACAGACAAGGCATCCGCCAGCGCCCCACGGAGTACGCGATTAACTTGCTGCGCCGACCACTCGGAGATCTGAGCATCATCAATATCGACATAGCTGTGGCGCTCAAATTCTTCGCCATCATCATTGAACCCAACGGCTTCATATTCATACTTTCCTGCGCGATTCTCGACCTCAATTTCTGCGGCAGCAATCGCTTCCTTAAGCGACCTGTAAGTGCCAAGCAGGTAATCCGGGACAAAGGCCGGGTACTCCTTGAAATCCAGTGCTGGTTCGAAGTCTGCTTGCGACACCAGCAGTTTTCGCACCACAACTCCCCATCAATAATCCGGAGGTCGCGGGCTGGCCAGCTAAATTCCTCGTAACACTAACAACACCCGAACAACGGTTCTTGTTTGATTGTTTTAGTCATACGCATATCTATCACCCCAAGGAAACAAGGATTTCAGGAACCTCGACAGTCTCCGCCCCAAACTTCTTGACGTAGCAGCGCATCGCCGCCTCAAGAGCAGTATCGCCGCCAGCATCAAAACAGTCACAGGTGTTAAACGCTTTCGTTCCTGTTGCCGTTACGGCATACCACCCCTCGTCGTTAGGACCTTCACTGCGAAGCGAAATCTTCCCCCCTTCGATAAGTGGGCCACCATCAGACCAGCGAGAGGACGGGCAAAAGGAGGCGTTTAGTCCTCCTTCAAAGGGCACAATCACGCTACAAGACCCTGAAAGACGATGGACGCTAGGGTTCATTTTGTTTGTAATCGCTACCGCCCAATCCAGAGCAGTGCCACTTAAAAGATCAACCTCGATCAGCAGATACTCTTGTTCGGGAATCTCAGTCATAACATTGCTCCATCAGGTGATTAAAACAATCATTCAATCCGTTTTTACTATAACATTATATCCCGCAAAAATCAATCACATAATCCGGATAGCCTTTCCGAAAGCGTTGAACGTGTCGAAACTGTTTTGTTGTTGCCGGCAACACATTCAGCCTACTGTTTCGCGCCATCCTTTTCGGCCTATAAGTGTCTGTTTTTACCTACATTTTTTATATTTCCTCACTTCACCTCCGGGGTGTTTGACCCCATTATTTAACGGTTCAAGTCTGTGCTGGTTTTCTTGTCGCAATAGGACGCAGGAAAACCGGAGGTCTAAGTTTAATTCTTTTTGGTCGCATTTTTATATATTTTTTCTTTCTTTTTTATTCTCTTTGTTGTATAATTGTTTCACTTCAAAAGGAGGCTTTAGTATGACCCGCGAAGACGTAAAAAGGCGAGGATACAGTGTTGAAGGAAATTGCTATGAGGCGGCGATTCGTTTTTTTGAAACTGAGGGCCGCAATTTGCCGGGAGCCGTACTGGTCCATGGCGAGGTATCTCGTAGCGAAATAGCTTCTCCTGGAGAAGGCCCAACAACTGGAAATTATTATTGAGAATATGGAGGTTATGCCTGACCACGTTCACTTGTTTGTGAAGTCATCCCCCGTTAATAGTCCGCACTATATCATCCAACAACTAAAGGGGTACTCGTCACGAGTACTTAGGGATGATTTCCCGAAGCTTAAAAGTCGCATACCGACACTCTGGACTCGTAGTTATTTCTGCGAGTCCGTAGGACACATATCCGAAGAAACTGTTCGTAGGTACATAGACGATCAGAAGAATAAATAGATAAAGAGAGGAGGTGAAACCATGCGCAGGACCTACTGCTTCAAGTTGTACAAGAACAAACGTAACCGGCATCTGCACGACCAGATCGATTTGGCGTCACAGATCTATAACCACTGCATCGCTTTGCATAAAAGATACTACAGGCGCAGTGGAAAACACATCAGCCTTTATACGATGCAGAAGCATATTGCCAAGCTGAAAAAGCTGCAGAAATACCAGAGCTGGCGGGTATTGGATGCACAAGCCATCCAGAATATTTCAGAACGCATCGAGCACGGGTACCAGTTGTTTTTCCGCAACCTTAAAGCAGAGAGCCGGCGCAGGGTCGCACCACCGTCGTTTCGTAAACGCATCAAATATAAATCGATCACGCTCAAGCAGACCGGCTACAAGCTGCTCTACGATAACCGAATCCGCATCGGAAAACGTACCTTCCGGTATTTCAAGTCCCAGGAGATCGAAGGGCGTATTAAAACCCTCACGATCAAACGGGACGCTCTCGGCGATATCTATCTCTACTTCTCGTGCGAGCTTCCGGATGTTCAGCCCACCAGAATCATGACGGGTAAAATCGCAGGTTTTGATTTCGGGTTGAAAACCTTTCTGGTCGCAAGCGACGGCAAGCAGATCGAGATGCCGCTGTTTTATCGCCAGGGCCAGCGCAAGCTGGCGCAGGCCCAACGCCGGGTTTCCAGCAAGAAACGCGGCTCGAACAATCGTAAGAAAGCCGTAAGACAACTAGCAAGGGTGCATAAGAAAATCGCCAACCAGCGAAAGGACTGGCACTTCAAGAAAGCCAAAGAATTGTCGGATGAGTACGACTTTCTGTTCTTTGAAGATCTCAACCTTGTCGGCATGAAAGCGTTGTGGGGCCGCAAGGTCTCCGATCTGGGCTTCTGGTCGTTTATGCAGATTCTTGGGCACATGACGGCAAAAGCCGGCAGCCGGATTGGTACTGTGGGCCGCTATTTCCCGTCGACCAAACTGTGCAGCTCCTGCGGCTTTCTGAACGACAAACTCGACCTGCGGGTCCGCAGCTGGGCCTGCGACTGCGGCGTATCCCACGATCGGGACCGCAACGCCGCGATTAATATTCTTCTGGAAGGGGCATCTTCCAGTGGGCTAGGTGATGTAAGACGGGTGCTGGCACCCGCCGTTGCTGTTTGAATCCAGAATCCCACGAACTTTAGTCGTGGGAGTATGTCAAGGTCATGCCTGGGTTGAATTTGAAGATGCAGGCATTATCTGGTGCCGCGATGTTTCCAACGGGCATGATGCCTGTTTGCCGCAGGGGCTTTATTATGCGGCAGGCCAGATCCGGGATGAGCCTCAAAAGCTTGTTCGTTACCGGATCGGCGAGGCGATACTGTGCATGACAGAGTATGGGCATTATGGCCCGTGGGATTTGGAGGTGAATCTTTGAGCAGAAAACGTCTTTCGATGACCGTCAGCCAGGCTCTTAAAGAAGGAATTGTCGAGCGTTATTACAGCCGGACACATCGTCGCTATTTTTACGCGACAGGTGCCCATGATGGATTCGATACGGGCAGCGCGGCCTTGAGGCACCATCTTGAGGTGGTTAAGCCTTCGATGGAGAAGGTCAAGAGCGAAGAGCAAAAACGCCGCGTTCTTTGCGGAAATTCTCTGGTCGCAGTGAGACGTTCAGAGCATGTAAGCGTATGGGACGGTCCCCGATGTGTGTTCGAAGGGTCGATCCGTAAGTTTCGCCAGAGAGTATTCGATCTCGAAGAGAGATTCGGGCGAGAAATTGTTTTTAGCGATTAGCGTGTTTGCGTCATTATTTATTTATTTTTTTTCTTTCTTTTTTATTTAAACAATGGTATAGTAGTTTAAATTTCAGAGCAAAGGAGTCGTTATGGCGTGTGATGAAAAAATTTCTGTGGAAGCTTGTCCTGCGCTGAGAATCAGTGCGCCGCATTGGTTTTCAGATCCCGCGTTTGCAAAGTATCTGGAGGAGAACAGCGGTGAAGGTCTGGCATCATGGCATCGCGCCGCAGAGCCTGAGCCGGGTGAGTTCAGCGATGTTTTCGTGGCGGTCGACCCTGCTTCAGATGGCGAGGGGTCAGACTCCGATATGCCTGAACATATCTGGGAGCAGATTGTCGAAGCGGTACGCTCAAATCCACAATTTGGTCAGCATGATAGCCATGTCGTTGTATGGATCTGTCCCGTTTGAAAACAGAGAAAGGGTTTTATCCTATGTCTGAGTTTGGCGCTCTTTGTGAGTTGAAAACGACCACGAGCAAGTATCGTGAAGAAAGGGTTGAGGAGTTTTATACGCGCTCAGGTAACACGCGCACCATCAACCGCTTTTTCTTCCCCGACTCCCGGCGGCAAAAACATCTTGTCGCCGAGCAGCAGATGGTCATAGTTGGACTCGATGACGATTTTTACCAGGAATGTTCGCGAGAAGAGTTTGATCCTCGGCTCTACTCCAATCTGGAAGAAAAATTCGCCGCGGCAAAGGTTGCGGAAACCAGTACCTTGCACGTAGGGACCACCAAGATGGAGACGGTTTACTACGAGCAAGGGGTTGTCGCGGCAAAACAGGATGCAGCCTAACTCAGAAGTCAATCACCCCACGGATAAATCCGGGGCTTGAGAACATCAAGCCCAGGTTGACCAGGCACAGCCACCGACGAGAAATCGTCGACGGGGCTACGTTGGAAGCGAATACATAGGCACCTTGGAATGCCCTCCCAGTTCCAAGCTCTGCGGTGGCCGGTTAAAAGACGTTCCGGGGTTTCAGCGTCGGTGCCGGTCACATCAAACCTCTTCGCAACATTGCCGAGGGAGACATGACCGCCGAAAGGCGAGAACCGCCGGGGTAGCCCGGCACCTTAAAAAGGGAACACCGTGAACCGCATCTTCGTTCTCGATAACCAGAAACAACCCCTTTCCCCGTGCTTACCAGCACGGGCGAGAATGCTGTTGCGTGAAGGAAAGGCGGCGGTCTATCGCCGGTTTCCGTTCACGATCATTCTCAAAAACCGCACCGGCGGCGAAACACAGCCGGTCGAACTCAAACTCGATCCGGGGAGTAAGACCACCGGGATCGCCCTGATCGCGGAAGTCAAGACCGGCAAGGTTGCCGTCTTCGCCGCCGAGCTGAACCACCGGGGAGCGGCCATCAAGAAAGTCCTGCTTGACCGGCGGATGTTTCGTCGGAATCGACGCGCTCGCAAGACCCGCTACCGCGCTCCCCGGTTCGACAACCGGACACGGAGAAACGGCTGGCTGCCGCCGTCCATCCAGTCGCGGGTCGACAACAGCCTGACCTGGGCGAAGCGGCTCCGTCGTCTGTGTCCCATCACGACGGTTGCTGTCGAGACGGCCCGGTTCGACATGCAGCAAATGGAGAACCCGGATATTTCCGGCGTCGAATACCAACAAGGAACGCTCGCCGGGTACGAACTGCGGGAGTATCTGCTGGAGAAATGGGGTCGGCGCTGCGCGTACTGCGGAGCCGAAAATGTCCCGCTCGAAATCGAACATGTGGTGCCTCGCTCCAAGGGCGGCTCCAATCGGGAGAGCAATCTGACGCTGGCGTGCCGGGACTGTAACGAAAAGAAAGGCAACGGCCCGATCCGGGAATTTTTGGCAACCAAGCCGGAGCTTCTGAAGAAAATCCTCGCCGGGCTGAAACGGCCTCTGCACGATGCCGCCGTTGTCAACGCCGCCCGGTATGCTCTCGGCGGTGCGCTGAAATCCCTGGGCCTGCCGGTATCGTTCTGGTCCGGTGGCCGGACCAAGTTCAACCGCACCGGCCAGCATTATCCAAAAGCCCATTGGATCGACGCGGCCTGCGTGGGCGAAACGGGAGCGGCGGTGAAGCTCGATCCGAAGCTGCAACCTTTCTCCGTGGTCGCATCGGGACGGGGTAGCCGCCAGATGTGCCGGATGGACAAATACGGGTTTCCCCGTACCGGGCCGAAAGGCGCTCGCTTCGTGAAAGGCTTTCGCACCGGGGATCTGGTGAAAGCCGTCGTTCCCGCCGGGAAGAAGACCGGCACGCATCTTGGCCGAGTCGCGGTGCGTTCCACCGGCAGTTTCAATGTCACCACCGCCGCCGGAACGATTCAGGGTATTTCGCACAAATATTGCCGCCGTCTGCACCGGGCCGACGGGTACGGCTACACGAACAAGCCTTCCGCCTGACGGCGGAGCGGCGTTTCCTCCCCAGGTTTGAAGACAGGGGTATCCACGCCGGAGAATCTGATGATGTTGTGGAGGACACCCCGGCAACGCTCGATGAGGTAGAGCGGGTTTTTGGCTTCGAGGTCGCCTCCCTTGTCGAGATGCTTACCGATGTCAGCCGGCCTGGCGATGGCAACCGCGCCACACGAAAAGCCATAGACCGGGCACATACGGCAAAAGCAAGTCCGCAGGCCCAAACGATCAAGCTGGCGGATCTGATCGATAACAGCCGATCCATTGTGGAGCGCGACCCCGGCTTTGCCAAAGTGTACCTGAAGGAAAAATCGCTTTTGCTTGAAGTCCTGCAGCAAGGCGATCCCAAGCTTTTGACTGTGGCGCGCAAGTTTTTGGATAACTGAAAAAAGGAGAATGGATCATGGCTAACTCTAGCCCCGCATGGATCTGTCCGACCCAGGTCAAAGAGGATGGGTACTATTGGTGCCGTCAGGGTGAAGACGATTTTTGTCCAACCGTTGTGCGGGTTGAGCAAAACAGCGCGGGAGAATTTGTGGTTAGCGAGTTTGGATGTCTCAAGGAACAGTCCGTCCGGAAATATCGGGAAGAGGCTTTTGAGTTCAAAATGATCTGCCATGAGGAGGTTTGATTTGAAAGAGGATATCTCTTTACTCAAAATCGTAAATCGCGGCCCGGAAGTTGTCGAGACGAATTTCTGGGAGCTTGAAATGGCCCGTGAGGGATTTTTCTATCTTTCATTTAACGCGGGGGCCGGGCGTTTTTTGGTGCCGCCTGCTTTGCAGCACATGGTCAAGGATATGATCGAAAAGGTCGATATGGTCATCTTGACCCTGGGTCAGCTCCGGGGAAAGCTTAGCTACGAAATTCTTTTTGAGGATCACTCGGATTCGCCTTTCAGTATTCACATCGAGGCGAAGCAGGCAGACCGCATTTTGCCGGAGTCCGATTGCGACAAGGAATTTCGATTCACCATCTGGACGCAGCAAGGCAAGCAGGCGGATTTTCCGTGCCGGTACAGAAAAGTCGATCGGCTACCCTGTCTCAAACCCTGGGACCACTGAGTTCCGGGGCTGTCTTTCCCCTGCCAAGCTTCAGTGGTTTTCTACCGACAAGGTAAGGTCTTTTAAATTCTGGGCGACGGCCCGAATTTTTTTACCGTAAGGACGCGCAAGATGGGTGCGCCAGGAGTAGTAGCGGCCCACTGCGATATCCTTGTCGGAGTGAGACCTGTAAGCTTCTGCAAGAATTTGAGCGCCGATGTCGACGTTGGTTTTAAAATCGAGAAGGTCTTCTGGTGTATCAACCCGGGAGCCGTGCCAGTAGAGGTTTATCTGCATCGCCCCCAGGTTGACATTTTTACTCCTTTTCATCCTTTCCTGCAGGTCGCGGGCGGCAGATTCATGGTCTGGATGATTTATGGCCGGACCCGCCCCGTAAACGGCATAAGGCGCCGGGCGCACCAGGCCGTCCTCCCCCACCCTGCCACTTTCCACCAAAGAGATCGCGTAGAGAAGATAGGGGTCAAGCCGCCGAGATTGGGCGGCTTGACCCCATACGGAGTTTTTAAGCCCGAGCGGATCTTTTTCATGCTGCTGCGCACAGGCAAGGCTGCCAAGCCATAGCTGCGCAAGCAGCAGAATCAAAAAGGCCCAAAACCGCATATCTTAGATCGCGTCCTCAAGCAGAGGGCCATTCTCAAGGAAATTTTCAAGTTTCATCTCGAGATCAGTCCACTTGTTCTCATCGAGGCGCTGGATTAAAAACTCCCGGAACAAGCTCTTGTGCAGTTGCAGAAACGACTCGATTAAGTGCATGCGCTCATAGAAAAGAGCATGCTCTTCAGCTTCGGCGTCATCGACATCCTTTTCGAGTTTGACGGTCGGGCATTTAAGGCTTGCCACATGGAAGGAGTCTGATTTGAGCGTATATTTCCAGAGGTTTTCCTGCTCTTCCAGATACACGGTGGCAGAAGAGAGAACTTTGCCGCCGTGCAGCGCAATACGAGCCTCCTGAAACCCTGATTGCGGACCGGAGAGGGCAACCTTCTGCGTCCCGCCTTCGGCACTGCCCGTCAGCGTCAACCGATTGTTGAGATAGGCGACATATTCCCCATCTCGCAGCAGAGGGCCGGGCGTATTGAGTCGGTAGCGCGAATCACTTTCAATCGTTCGGTGCAAAAGCCACAGCAAAAAACCCTGTCCCAGCCAGACGTTTTCCTTGATCTGCTCCACAATCGCATCGGTGCTTGCGCGGTTGAGCACTTTAAGGTTGTGCTGCAGATTCTCCGGTGCAATCTCCATCGCCATTTCAAGCGGAGGGGTTACGCGCAAACGGCAAATGCCCCCGAAGGTTTCCTGAAAAGCCTTCTCCACAAGGTCACAGTCCTTGTCAGTCAGGGAAGTGACAAAAAGATCCTGCCGATCGAGATTGATGACAACATCAATACCCTTGGTAGCCGGCAGCGTCTTGCTTAGAAGATTCAGGCGCACCCTTTCGCGGATGGCTTCTTTCTCCGTCTTCGGCACTCGTTTGAAACCCTGGTTGTTCTGCAGAAATTTCTCGTATTCTTTTTCGCAATGGCGCTTAAGGGTTGAGGCCGGCACCTTGCGCTGGTCGATACGCAGGGTAAAACAGAGATAGTTGCCGCGCTGCCAGTCATTGATGTTTCCAAAGTCGTTTTTGTCAAGGCTGCCCAGAATCGTCCAGCCACAAGAGATCTCTTCTTGTGTCTGCTCAATGGGGATAAAAGCATTTCTTTGGAGTTTTTCCTGGACAAAGCCGAGGCTCTCCCGGGAAAGCTGCCCGTCAATAATGCGGTATTGCTTGAGGTTGGTCGTGTTGGATAAAAGGCCCATTTTTTTCTCCTATTGTAAGATTTGCCCGCATTCTATCTTAGAAAAAACGCAAACTTTCCTCTGAATAAACCTTTTTTTTCGCCTTTTTCGGACCCTTTTTTGACCGTAAATGCCGCTAAGGTCTTCCTGAAACCCTGCGCTGGATTCAGCGGGGACGAAGTGTTTGTTTTGCACACCACAAAAAAGGAGACAGCAACGTGTCCGAGTTCTACGGGGTAAAACCCACATTCGAGTTTTACGAGGAGCTGCAGCGCGCCTACGATTTTTTCAACAAGGAGCTTTTTTCGGGAGAGCTTCCCCCCTGCATCATCACCTTGACCCGAAGGAAAAGGACCTTGGGCTATTATTCTCCAGAGCGATTCGTCAATCACATCGGGGAGATGGTCGATGAGATCGCAATGAATTCCTCGTTTTTTTCTATCTCACCTCTTGAGCATATTCTTGCAACAATGGTTCACGAGATGGTCCATCAAAAGATGCACCATTTTGGAGAGAGAAAAAGCCGCGGGGGTTACCACAACCAGGAATGGGCCGATGCTATGGAGGAGGTGGGACTTATGCCCTCTTCCACCGGAGAGCCTGGAGGGTCTCGCACGGGGCAGCATGTGCATCACTATATTCTCGAAGGGGGGCAGTTCGAGAAAGCATGCAGTCTTCTTCTGACGGAGAAGTTCAAGCTCTCATGGATGGATCGCTTCCCTCCGGATTGGTATCTGGAGGATTTGCGCAACAAGGCCAGAATAGAGAGTATGGAGCATCAGTCTCGATCCCGTGCGCAGGCAGAGGACAGAGGGATTGATATTGAGGATGAGCAAGACCGTGATGCGGTCGATGAAGTACGCAAGATGGTTGAGACGGACCCGGGGCGCGATATCGAAGAGAAATTCGAGGAGCTGCGAAAGATTGGCGTTGTGGTCGACGTCGATGAAAGCTCGGGCAAGAAAAAGACCAACGGATCAAACCGGGTCAAATATAGCTGTCCCAAGTGTAGCACCAACGTTTGGGGGAAGCCTGAGATAAAGATACTGTGTGTCGAGTGCAACGCTCAGTTTGCGCCGGCCTGCTGACCTTTCGGGTCAGGAAAGGTTGTCGGTGGTAAACTGCAGGGAGGCAAGTGGGCGGCCAAAGTAACAACCTTGGAAATGGTCACACTGGCACTGCCGCAAGAAGGCAATCTGCTCCGGGGTCTCTACGCCTTCTGCCACCGAGACCATGCCCAGGCTGCGAGCAATGGAAGTAACGAATCGCACCGAATTCTGGCATCTGGCCGGCAAGCATGTTATCGATGTTTTCGGGTCCAAAGCGGAAGAAATGGGGAAAGTTTTCGAAAAAATCCATAAATAAGGCAGCAATTTGACCTTATTTAGGGGGCTGGCAATAAATTTTTCTGTTATAGTTGCACCATATTCACCTTTATGACATTGCGTTCGTAGAGGTTAGATCTTCTCGGTATTGCATCGAGGGATCAATTCTGTTCAGGCATTGCGCCCTGATCAGAGCGGTTCCTTGAAAGCCTTGCGCTTTTAAGGAACATAAGAGGTAGCTGGCCTCTTAAAAGCAACCAGCATAAGGTTGCTCAGTGAAAACTGGGCAACTAGAAAAGCTCAGGGTGTCGGTCCAGTGAACCCCATGGGCATGGGAAGTAGCGGCACGATGCCGAAGCCGATCCGCTGAAACGCGGGCGCATTCTTATGCAGTAGGCTGCCCTCCCCCTGAGTCGCGCCGGATTCGCCACCCGGCCGTATCGCACGGCGCTGTCCGATGGCACACACGGACAGGCACTGCCGGATAGCAGGATTTTTGTCAATCCTGGATTGCCGCCGGTATCCAGCCCCTACGAAAGGGCAAGCAATCTGCCCTATGCACCACTATCGCCGGGTGTAGTGGTGATGAAACCTGTTTGAAGGTGACATAGCCCGGTCACTTAATGACCCCAGAACAACTAAAAAGGGGAACGATCATGGTTGATTTGACTGTCATCTAAGAGTAGGCCGCCCAACGACCAAGCTCACCGGCGGCAATGGAGCGCAGCGGAATTGCCGCCGGTGCAGCGCCTTGTTGTGCGGTTACTCTGTGCCGTATGATGTTTCTAACTCCCTGATCATTAAATCCATCTGAACAGGTTCCTTCGTATACGTATTGATTGAATCTGTAGCCTTTTTTGCAATTGCTACCGATTTTTCCTCTTTCTCAATACCAATATATTGCCTTCCTTCACTAATGGCTGCCACCGCAGTTGTTCCACTTCCCATAAAACAATCAAGAACAATCTCCCCTGGTTCGGTAAAAATCTTTATCGCTCTTCTCGGAAGCTCAACTGGAAATTTCGAATCGTGATCTGCGTTGCTACGAACAGATGGTATTTCCCATACACCTCTTGAACCCCAATTTACCCATTCTTCCTTTGTTAATCTTGAACGATCAACCTTAGTAATCCCCGGCTTCCAAAAAATATACAGATATTCAGACTCGTCCACAGAGCGATAGGATATGGTATGCCACCGTGAATTTTCCCATGTTGCATCTTTTACCCATATCCTACGATCATACAAATAGAATCCAGCGGATAAAGCTGCTTCTTCTATTAACCCTCCAACTAAGAAAACTCTGGTTTGCGATTGGTATTTTCCACCTCTGATGTTATTTCCGTTAAGCCTTCTATCAATAGTTTGTTCACTACATCCGAAGTGCTCAGCGAGTTTGTATCTGTTCCAGTCAGGATGTTTTTTCTTGACTGCCAATATATCTTCCTTGGAAAGCGAAATTTTTCTTCGGGAGATGTTTTCCGCCATAATTTTGGGCATACCTTCATCCCTAAAGCATAAAATATCTGCAATATTGATCGCCAAAAATCCACCAGGCTTGATAATTGGAAAGTGCAAAGCAATAACATCTCTTAATAGTTTTTTCCAATCATCAAATGACAAATCTTTTTCATATTCTTTTCCAACGAAATAAGGCGGAGACCATATACTTAAAGCAATTGAATTTTTCTCAATTCTATTTAATAGATTTCTGGAGTCTCCGTGGTAAATTTCGTTAGGAGTAAGCGGATTGAACATATTTATGACCGCCATTCGCCCATACACTCCGAGCGGCGCTTTTGGTTGTCCGAGTGCATGTGATTGTTATGTGCCATTTATGATTCCTCTGCATTGAGGAAACTTTGTACAACCCCAGAATTTCTTACCGACATTTTGACCTTTCTTGGCTTCCCGCAGAACCATTGCACTACCGCATTTTGGGCAACTCGGGACATTGCTATTTTCTTTTTCGGCCACGATATTTTTTACGTGCCTAACATGCTCGCGATTTGTTTTAAATGATGAAGTGAGCCTTCCCTGCTCTATTTGTTTCACGATTTCTATTACTTGTGACTCGCTTAGAACTGGCGTTTTCTTTGATTTGATATACCTCGCATAGCCACCGCCATAGGTCACATTTTCTGGCATTTCTGTTTTAAATGTGCTGTCACCTACAAAAACAATCACAGAATGTACTTGCTGCTCATTTAGGCCCAACAATGACTCAAGGGTTTTTACATGCTTATAGTTCTGATGCAATGGATTCTGAAATTTGTTTGAATGTTTATAAATCTTCTGAGTCCATGTTTTCTGGTTGGGGCTCCCAAATATCCAGCCTTTCATGTTTTTTGTTTCAACAACGAAAACGCCAAATTCAGAAACGATGATGTGATCTATCTGTGTGCTTCCATCTTCTGTTGGTAGGGTTACGTTCTTGATCAAATGGTATTTTTCTTTATCCAGTAAAAACTTTGCTGATAAATTGACGTTAAACTCGCCAACAACACCTTTGAACCAAGGTGATTTAAGATGCCAAAGCGCACTGACTATTTGACTGACGATTTGTGAAAAACCCATTCTACGATCTCGCTTTATTCATATAACATAGATTAGATAGCCGATTAGCCGTGTTACAACACGTCTAGTCGGTCGTGAAAATCCGAAAAAGCCCCTAATAAAAATAGGATGGCGATGATGGCAGCAAATATCCAAATTTCTTGGCTTGGGTGGTTTTCTACCTTGTCATTGGATTGCTAACATCCGCGAATCAGGTTCGCAGGGCCTAAGATTCAACGTCGTGGCCTAAATGACAGCTTTCTCGAACAGGCTAAGCTGTCTGTGAAGTGCCCCAATTTCTGGAATGCGTGCGATGAGGCCTTCAGCCGGGAAGCCTCTGAGTTCCTTAGGTTCCAACTTGTGAAGTCCACCACCATAGACGCGGCCATGTGAAAGCAACTCGTCCACCTTAATTCCATTCAAGAACTTCCAGACCGTGCGCATTATCTCTGGATCCTTTGCAGCTGCATGTGCGAGGAGCGGTTTGGGATAGAGCATCAGATATCCATTACATGCTGTCGCTTGAGAGTGATTAAGAATAAAGCGAAAAGGCTTAGATCCTTTCCTGCTCCGGCCCATGTAGGTACAGATAATAGGTGCAGCAGGCCGGTTTTCTTGGGCATACCACGGACGACGTGATCGGCAAAGATACCGCTCTGCAACGGGCCTTTCACCTTTCCTGCCGGTGTCGAGATAGGCTTTGAGCGTGGGATAGCGTTGCGCTATATCGTTTTCCGAGAGACTGGTGTGGAGTAAAAAAAATTGCATGTCGATTAGCGGCAGCCCGTCCTTATCGGCCTTAATCTCGTCACTTGGAATATAACGTGATCCTGGCAGGACTGGCCTGAAGCACTCCATCGGTAAATTGTAAGCCTCTATCTTTTTTCGGTCCATGATGAAGAAGCTGTTATCTCCAGTTGCGAGACCGCGCTTGATATCGAACAGATCTCCAAGTGTGATCTCAACTCGTATGGTGGCTTTATCGGCTTGGGGGTAACGGGTCCATTTACCTTCATGCGCGAGTTCAGAGGCTAGAACTTTGCGCGAAAGAGCAGGTTCTGTCAGCGTGCCGCCATACGAGAAAATTACGTCGTGATTTGAGGGAGGTGGCGCGTTTTTGAACCAGACGACTGCCGACGACACAAGCGCATCAGTAAACTGAACGTCTTCTGGATCAAAGCGGTGAACTTGCAGGAGGGTTACCTTGTCAAGCAGGTAGGATTTGAGCATTTTACCGTAGTTTACGCCCATGAATTCACTTGGAACAAGCCATCCAGCGATACCATCCTGCTCCATCCATTTGTGCGAGAGCCCCATGAAGTAGCAGTAAAGCCCTGACAGGCCATTGATTTTTACACCACAAGCTTTTTCCGTGCGACACTGTAGGTCGGCCTTCTTGGCAGCGTCCATGTGGTGGTGTCGGACATAAGGCGGATTGCAAATTAGCAGGTTAGCCTTAAGCCGCTCTTCTGGCTCGGCTTGGGTAAAGTCCTCTAGCCGGATATTTAATTTTGTGCCTTTCCAAAAGGCTTTGGCGGGTTTTCCATAGTGTGGGTCAATTTCGAAGCCGGCGGCACTCTCGATCCTCTCGGCGACTACAACAGCGCGCAAGGCTGAATAGAAAGAACCGGTCCCAATGCCAGGGTCAAAGAATCTGATCTTCTCGCTGGCGGGCAAAAGGCGGACTCCATGAGTAAGGATCTCTCTAGCAAGCGTGGTTGGGGTCGCGAACTGCCCCATGTGATTACGGTCCTCGGGGGTTTTGCCGCCATCAAGTTTAGCTTGGAGCGCAAGGCGTTTTTTTTCAATTTTGTTAATTTCTGTCATAGATCGAACTCTAGAAAGTCTTCAATTCGATGTTCCCAAACCCAATCAATGCCTTCGGCGGCCTCGTAACCGAGATAGCCGCTATCGAAGTAACCGCACAGGAACAAAATGAATTCGATTTTATGGCCATAGTTTATTCAAGAGAGAGTTCATAAAGGATTGAGCATCGGCGTCGGCGGCATAGAGGAGCAAATCCTTCATTCAAGTACCCCCGCCGCAAACACAATTCCCAGATCAGGCGCACCATCCCAGTCCTTCAACATGGGGTGATTAGCTCCTGCAATGATATGCGCACCGTCGGCATCACGGCTAAAGCAAAGCAGAGGTTCAATGCCACACTGCTGTACGACAAATAGTGAATGGGTTGCCAGTAACATCTGAGAACCCGGCACTGTTGAAAGTGAGCGCAGGATGATTTCCAATGCCTTCGGATGCACGCCGTTTTCCGGTTCTTCAACCATGTAAATGGCAGGCTCCGGGGGCAAGAATGCTGGCAAAGTCAATGCAAGCATTCTCAATGTGCCATCCGATAGCACCCAGCTTGGAGCATCAAGGCCGTTTTCATAACGGAGCATAAGATATTCGGCATTATCCGCCTGTCTCCGTGCCCAACCGATGTTTATCAGATCAGGCAACGCATAACGTAAATGCTCAGCCCAGTTAGAAACCGGAGTCCCAGCCTCAGCCCAGTAAGGCCCCAAACCACCATTGGCGCCAAGAAGACGACCAACGACACGTGCCAGATTGGTTCCATCCAGCTCTAAATCGGTTGGACGAGTGGATGGGCACGGTAAACGCATCGCCGGGCTATTGAGTTGAATGTATCGAACACCTTGCATCAAGAATCGCCGCACGGCATTCGCTGTCGGATAGCGCTCCTCATCCGGTGGTGTGAGAGCGAGTGTCAATTTGTCCAGCCCAAAATTAAACGAGTCTTGGTAGGTTCCTTTCTCGCGTGTATAAAAGTCTGTTCCTTTTGAAGTTTTGCCCAATAACCGCTTAGGCGTTACATTACGGCTGAACTCGATTGTTTTACCGCTCGGAAGCCAGCTTTTGGAATATCGTTGAAGCAGCTCATTTTCTACACAAACACCTAGTTTCTGATCCTGTTTGATGCCAAGCCGGTAATTGACCAAACTTTCAGCCAGTGCTGACAGCTGATCCGAAAGATCAAGCCATAGTTCAACTTCAATCGCTCCGCCCTGACGCATCCAGGTAAGGTCATTAAAATCTGCTATATGGCGAGACTCAACGGCCATGGCAGGACTTTGCGCCAAGCAATCACGAACAAAGTCTATAGCATCAAGAAATGTTGTTTTCCCAACGCCATTCGGTCCAACCAACACATGAAATCGCGATAGTGGGAGATTCGTAATTTTTTGAATACCCTTAAAGTTTTTAATGGAGATACCAACGATCATTATTCGCCTCCCATTCTTGTTACCGCCTGGTCGTACCACATGAGCAGTTTGGGATCTTCTTCCAGGACCTTGTTGGGGATCTTGTCGGCCACGGCGACGATGACGGCGTAGTCGCGTTCCTGCCAGGCGGGGCATCGCCTGGAAGGGGAGGCTGCCGCCGTCGATCCTTGGAATCCCGCTCACTTCAGGGCTGGGAGGATGTCAACTCTCCTTGTTCTGTTGCACAATTTGGGCGGCCGCCGCAAGCGTTTTGAGCAAATTGGGCGCCCCTATCAAGACCTCCATGGTCTCATAAGGCATAAAACCGGCGAGAAGCAGATACTCCGTAGGGTTTTGCCCCAGCGTGCGGGCCAGCAAAAAGATCTGTTCTCGGGTAATCGGGTGCTCAGCTTCAAGAATGTCCTCAAACGCATCGACGGAAACTCCCAGATTCTCAGCAATTTCCTCAAACGGAACCACATAGGTGTCCAAGTCTTTTTTGACGCGCTTGAGAAAGTGGGGATTGGGATATTCTCCGCGAGCAAAAAGCCCTTGGGCCTGGGGGTAACGAAAGACGATGATACGTTGCAACAGCGATTCAAAAATCTTTCGGCGCTGTATTTCGGTTTGGCCGTAGATTTTGGAGAGTTTTTCGGCAATCTCGGGAGCGGGACATTTATGCCCCTTTTCTATTTGACTCAGGTACGAAGCTGAGATGCCCAGGAGTTGGGCCAGATCGGTGATTGATCTGGCCGGCTGTTCCTGCGTGCGCAGCTTGTGTATCAATTCCCCGAGTTCTGACATAGAGTGACTCATCATTCTTCCTGAAAATCTTCTTCGTGCTGCATTTGGGTGTCTGTTTTCGGATGAGCCTGAGCTAGGAGCTGTTCGATATCGGCACCGATTTTTTTGAAGAAAGCCGATTGTTCCTCGACCACCTCTTGTCTGAAAATAATGCCGTGTTTTTCCCGGCGCTCGTAAGCGACCTTGAGGGTGTCCTGGTACAAGGGGAGGATTTTTCGCTCAACAGCCTGGTCTTCAAGGTTTATTTTCTGGTTGCGTTTGTCGATCCAGATTTTGTCGCGGGCCAGTGTGTACCCTTCCCAGGAATTTAGGTTACACCCTTTGGCAGCGGCGGCTTTGCATTCTTCCCAGGTCATCTCCCAAAGCTTTTCGCGTAAAAACATTTTCCCTCCTTTTTCCAATTTCTGGCGTATTTTTCTTTGACCTGCGCTGCTTGGCCGCAGGTTTTTGACCCTTCGGGACAAGCAGAATGCAAGCATGGCGGCCCTGCGTAACTGAAAATTGTCGGAGCTTCTGGGTGGACAATTTCAAGCATCTTCTCGGCAAGGGCGCGAATCTCCCATTGAGCTCTGTTGCAGCAGCGCAGATTGAAAAAATGCAGAAGTTCTCTGGCATTCATGGTCAAGACCATCTTGGTCTCCGCGGCATTGGGCAGAACAAAACGTGCGTCTTCGGCCGGCACGCCCGCATTTCGCATCGCTCGATAATACGCCCAGGCAGATTCCATCGCCTGCTTGTATCGTTGCTGCTGGCCGGCATCAATAACGCTTTGCGGAACGATATAATCATCAGCCTGTGCCGAGGCGTCGACATAGCGCTGCGATTGCTGCGAGAAACTTGCCAGTCGGTGTCGGACAAGCTGATGGCTGCAGGCGCGGCTGATGCCCTCAACCCCAAAGGTGAAACTGATATGCTCAAGGACACTGAAATGGCCGAGTTCCATGATTTTTTGCAGGAAGGATACATGGTCGCTTTCCTTGAATTTAGCGACAAGCCCGGCAATATCTGAATCCGAGTAGCAAAGCCTTGCAGCTGCAGCGACAGTTTTTTCCGGATCCGGCGAGTAGGCCAGAAGCGTGACGGCTGATTGGGAAGGTTGCTGGGGATTCAAAATTTAAGACCTTTCTTGTTGAGATTTTTAGGTTTTAGCTTGGTGTGAACTTTTATTTTACGCAGCGAAACAAGCTGGCCTTTGCGCTGAAGCCATCAGGGTAGCGCTCCTGGAGCTTTTCGGCGTTAAACACAAGGGCTTGAGTGAAATCGAGATTTAGATCAAGGCATAAAATCTGAACGCGAACCAAAACATCGTAGATACCCATGCGGACCAGCATTTTATTGTTGCTGGTTGGGATTTGAGCTGCTTTTTTCGCGTCCCTGGATAGGCTTATGCAGCGCGCAACAGTTTCCTGGGCCCATTCTCCGACATCCATGGGTTCGGAGGTTTTTGAGATGGAGTCAAGATCTGCGATTGTGTTGATATCAATCCCCAACTCGGTTGCGATTGCAGACAGATACCAAAGGGTGTCTCCTATCTCGGTCAGGATTTTTTTGTAACTTTGGTCCAGGGGGTGGTCGTGAAACAAAACTTTCTTAAGACAATCGAGGACCTCTGCGCTTTCCCCAACCAAGCCAATCGTCCATTCTTCCATGGCTGAGAGTCGCATAGTGCGGGTGCTTAGGCGCTGGAAATAATAAAGACAAAGTGAGATGTCCTTAGAATGAGAAGCGACATTAAGGCCCAGAGCGAGGGAGGGGTAATCGAAAATTTCCTGAAGAGCTGTCGTTTCCATAGGGAGAGATCCTTTGCTTATTTCTTTCATCATAAATCCAGACTATTATACACTTTATTTAATTTATTGTCAATTTTTTATATATACAATATCAGGCTATTCTTTTAACAGCCTTATCCATATAGGTTACGGTATTGCGGCCTGATTTTTTTAACAGATATAAAGCTCGATCGGCGCGTTCCACCATCTGCGCCTCATCTTCAAGGGTATGTAAAAAGGAGCTGGCGCCGATGCTGACGGTTAGGCGAATGTCATGATGACGGTGGTCTTGCCCCTCGCTCAGCATGGGTCTGTCGGAGATCCACTGACGAAGCCTTTCGGCCAGAATTTTCGCCCCTTGAGCGTTTGTGTAGGGAAGAAGGACCAAAAGCTCTTCTCCCCCATATCTAAACACCAGGTCGAAATCTCGAACGCTTCCCTTTACTGTCTGGGCAATATTTTTAAGGACCTGATCGCCCACGAGGTGGCCATAGGTATCGTTGATTTTTTTGAAGTGATCAGCATCGATCAAAAGAACGGACAGATGGAGATTATAGCGGCGGATCTTGGCAGCTTCCTGTCGCAAGCAGACATCCATATAGCGGACATAGCGACGGTTGTCGGCCCCTGTCAGGGGGTTTGTGATGACTTCGTGTTCAAGGCGGCAGAGTCTGGAGATGTCTTTTGTGATACGAGCAGAGAGGTAGCAGATAACCAGGACGAAAATGACGCCGAAGAAAAAAAGCAGAATGAGAGTGCTTAAAAAAAGCCCGCTGCCAATTGCAATCAGAAGATCGGCCAGAATCGCCACGATCAAAAATCCTTCCGTGAAAAGCGAATTTGCTCTCAATGATAGGTCGACACTATTCGATCTTTGACAGGATACATTTCTCTGAAGAAGTTAAAGGTGGCGAATAAAGCCTTTTTTTGACCTTATTCGAGACTTTTTTGTGTTTTCCTCTCATGCAAAAAGTGTTCAAACCTCAAGCAAAGAGAATATGGGATGGTTTTCGGGGCACTTGGCCGTTTTATGGTTTCTCGCCCGGTCGATATAGTTTCGCAGCCGTTTTCTCATCGCATTCTCCATGGTGTGAGACCATGTGGCCGCATTCTTTTTGGCCCAGCACCAGGCACCGTATTCTTTGTCGAGACGTGTGCCGCCTTGATGGTCTCCCAGGATGTGGCCGATCTCGTGCAAAGCAATTGCATAGGTGATAGAACTTTTAACCGGGCGGATTGCGATGCGGCGCTTTTTTCTCCAAGCCCTGCCGCCGCTGGAATGGGAGCAGACCTCGATGCGATGTTTGTCGCACAAAGACTCTATGTGTTTTTGCATTTCCTGGACGTTTTTCATTGCATGTCCTTTCTTGTTTTTATTTTTATTTTATCTTTATTTTTTATTTAGGTCAACATACTTTATTATTGACTTTGTTTATGTGGGACGGTATGGTGGTGAAAGATATTGTCGGGTGTAAAAGTTTTTCTTAAGCCGCCAAACCGCCAACCCTTAAAATCATCGTGAATTTTATGTCGACAAATGAAGTTCCCAGACCTCTGAAGTACCTTCGTGAGTTGGGGCACAAATATCCGCATGCCTGGAAGCAGGCCCAGAGCTTTTGGCAAGACAGAGGGAAAGATCTTCCGGACTGGCCTCGGTGGTGTTTTCTGCCTATGGGAGGTTGGCATGCCATTGTGGGCGGTGGTCAAGAAGTTCCTCTTGAGAGAACCGCCGACATCGGCCGGCTGGCTGCGCTTGGTGCCTGGAGATATAGCCAGGGGATCTACCGCTTTCATCCAGAAATCTATGAGGCTTTATGCGGAACGGAGATTTCCGGGGATCTGCCTGCTGATGTCTTGTTGCGACTGCCTGAGTGGTGCGTCTACATCGAGACGCCGGGACTTTGTTTTGGGGATGAGCAGATGTTTGGCTTCTTTGCCCATCTTGAGCACGATTCAAACAGCGGCCGCAAAGAGCTTCGGATCGTCATCGATGTTCAAAGCGGTCTTTTTGGGTTCCCCCTTCACCTTGGCAGGTGGAGTGTCGAGGAGGCCATCAGGCGCAGTCTCTGCGAAGCCCAGAGTCAGGCTCAACGCCTCAATCATGAAGGTAAAGAGATGTTTGAGGATCCTTTTGCGCCGAAGAGGATGGCGCCTTTTTTCTCCTCGATGATTTCCCTTCTTCTTTATCTTTGCTCGGACGAGCCACAGATCGATGATGCGCGACAGCCCGGCACCAGCCCCGCCTACCCTCGCGCCAAAAAAGTTAAAGGGGGTATGAAACTGTTTGCCCCGCCCTCTTCTCGAACCTGGAATGTGGGATTTGCTGCAGGAGAGCAGATCGTTCAAGCTCGCACAAGGGCACGCAGCGGATCTGAGCGCCAAGGGCCGCGGCCCCACCTGCGCCGCGCTCACTGGCATGGATATTGGAAAGGGCCTCGCACGGGAGAGCGCACGTTTCACTACAAATGGCTTGCGCCCGTTTTTGTTGCAGCAGAGAACGCACAGTCTTGAAAATATTTGTGAAAAGATGGTATCCGCAGATTGGAGAGTTCTATCCGGTACATGCTGACCACGGCGGACGAGGACCAGGAGATCGACTACGGGGCGGACCTGTCAACACTGCTAAAAATTAAACCCCTTCTTGCTTGTTATATATTTTTTCTTGACTTTTTGTTTACGTTTTTGTAATATTTAGCAAAAAGGAGGTTATATGAAAAGAGCATCGGATTTAAGTACCGCGGAGAAGGAGGCGCTGATCGACAAGATTCAGCAGAATCTCTACCTGGAAGCAACCGAAAAGGGTTTTTTCTTCAACCGCGACAAAGAGTGGAATTCAGATACGCTTGATTGCATTTCCCAAGCGATTAACGAAGCCGGTCTTTGCCCGCCTGATGGTGAAGAGATTGAATTCAAACCGTTGGAGCGGCCAGCCGGCCAAGTGAGGCTGACACTTGATGTCCTCTACGACCTTCAGGGCGAAGATATCGAATATCTGCGGCAAAGGCTTCAAGATGCCATCTTTACCGAGATCGGAAACGGGGCGTTGACCGGGGACAGTCCGGCCGAAGTGGAATCCTACGAAATTTCAGTGGAGTGATCCTGAATGCTAAGAAATAGTGGGGCAGTCAATGAAGGTGAGTTCGAGGAGTTTGCGCGGGACCATATCGAGCATTTTGGTGCTATTCCTCTGGAATTTGAGGATAGCTGTGGTATTGAAATTTCGGCCGCTCAGTGCTGGAGCCTTGCTCAAGGACTTGGCCTTCTAGGCCTGCTTCCGGCAAAGGAGGGCTGTCTTGCGTGAGAATTGCTGTTACTTTGATTCTGTGGCCGAGAGCATGCCGACTTTAGATTTTGTCGACAGTCTCTTGGATGGGATCAGCGATAACAATGCCCTGCAGGTATTAGGAAAGGTTGTTATTGAAAAGACCGAAGGTGTTTTTTGGCTTACGCACCTTGGGCCTGCGTTGCGACGATCAAAACTGAGCAGGCATGAAGTGATTGCGGAGATCTGCGAGGTCTATTTTGCCAGCATAAAAAGTGGCGAGGAGCAGATCTTGCGGCAAAGACTTCTTGATGGCAAGCCGATCCCCGCCCAGGCTTTTTTTGACCATCCGAATTTGGTTAAGGAGTTTTCGAGGTAGCGATTTATAGGGCACTTGGAATTCAGCGTTGATCCGCAAAGTGTTTTGACAATCCGAATACGCAAAAAGCCCGGCGAAAGATCGTCGGGCTTTTTGCGTGAGATTTTAAATTGAGAGGATCAACTAAACCCTAAATCGTTACAAAGTCGAACAGCGAAGGTTCTTATTTCCCCCTCGCTTGTAAAGGCATGGCACCACAAAACCGGTTTATCTCCTTTTGACAGATGCAATTCAAGGCGATGCTTTCTTTTTGTAAAAGAATGCCAGTTCACTTTCTTCACATCATCGAAGCTATAAAGGGTCCCACCCCAATAGATTTGGCGGTTCTTTTTGTCAACAACTATGCTCCCGGCTCCCGTGTAAGAAACTTCAAGCTTTCCCTCTTTGATCAGTTTCTTTATTTTGTTGTAGCGACTCATTTCAAGAGGGGCTGAGAGAATACCGAAAAAAGAAACGAGTGCCCAGAAACCAAAGATGAGAGTACCGCCCAGAATAAAAAAGATCTTTGAATCATCGAACCAGTAGAGAGCCCCCGTGACGACCGAGGCCAGAAAGAAAATTTTCGCTGACATTTTAAGATTTGCTTTTAAGGGATGCCCTCCCAGGGCTTCGATGCTTTTCTCTTCCGGAGTCATCTCTTTTGGCGGCATTTGTTCAGGATGAACCTCGCGCTCGTTGTATTCTGCTTCCATAAAACCTCCTTTTGTTTTTTTGAAGTAGTTAGGGCCCTGGTTCCCCAGAGCCCTAAGTTTTTAGGCAGTTTTCTTGTCAGACTGAGACAGCTTGCTCATAGCGCTCATGGCCGTTGAAACCATCGATGCGATATCGGCGGTATTGCTGGGAAGGATCAGGGTGTTCGATTCTTTGGCCAGTTTCCCGAACTCACCCACGTACTGCTCGGCTACACGCAGGTTGGCCGCCTGCTGTCCGCCTTCGGCCTGCAGTTCTTTGGCGATGGCCCGCAGGCCTTCAGCTGTGGCATTGGCAATCTGTAAAATCTCCTGGGCCCGGCCTTCTGCCTCGTTGATCCGGCGCTGCTTCTCCCCTTCCGATCGCAAGATGGCGTCCTGACGATGCCCTTCGGCCAGGTTGATCGTGCTTTGACGCTCACCTTCAGAGCGAGCAATCTCGGCGCGCTTTTGCCGCACCGCTGTCATTTGAGCTTCCATGGCTTGTTTGACCGAGACCGGAGGAATGATGTCTTTGACTTCGTAGCGCAAGACCTTGCACCCCCAGGTCAAGGCCGCTTTGTCGATTTCTTCAACGACCTTGGCATTGATATGTTCACGCTCCTCAAATGTTTTATCCAGATCAATGCGACCAATACATGATCGAAGAGTCGTTTGTGCAAGTTGACTTGCCGCAAGTTCATAATCATTTATTCCATAAGCGGCAGCTTTACTATCTACGACCTGCAAATATAAGAGCCCGTCAATGTCCACCGTAACATTGTCCTTCGTTATGCAGGTCTGACTTGGGATATCTGTGACCTTTTCTTTAAGACTATACTTGTATGCGACCTTATCCAAAAAAGGCACAAGAACGTGAAACCCTGCGCCAAGAACACGACTGAATTTTCCAAGACGCTCAATCACGTATTCACTTTTTTGAGGTACAATAACTGCCGTTTTAAGCAGAATAATAACAATAAATACTGTAAGTAATCCAACTGCAATCAATGTTTCGTTCATCTTTTAATCTCCTTGGTTTGATTTAGATTGTGCCACTTTGACACGAAAGATCTGTTTTGAGCTTTTTTCATATCCCAGGATCTCAACCAGAGTCCCGGTTTCTATGTCTTGGTCGGAAACTGCATACCAGTCGGTTCCTCGGTAGCGAATGCGTCCTTTGAGGTTGGGGCCAATAGGGGTGACCGCGGTGACAATCTCGCCCTTGGGGTTGTCGCCAGCGCCCAAATCGGCGTCTTGATGCGACTCTCCGCGGAAAATCTTTGTCATCTTGCCGCGCAGCAGAAAAAGCGACGAGAGGGAGAAGGTGAGAAAAATAACCATTTGGGTCGAAAGTTCCGGCTGCCATATCCATAAAACGATGGAAGTCAGAAGACAGCCGGCCGCGAAAAAAATCAAGATGAAGCCGGGGGCAACCAGTTCGAGAAAAGCCAGGCCAATGCCTGCCGCAAACCAGATGACCCAGGCAGAGATAAGGGAGTCGTTCATAAAAACCTCGCTACAAGAAAGGAGTATTCGTCAAATTTTCCTTTTAAACAAAAAACATGATATTTTAATCTTATTTTTATGTCAATTTTTTTTATTCAAAACAACATAAAATATGCCTTTAATTGTGGATTCTAGACAAAAACTTGCCGGCCTTCTTTGCGTGACGGGCCGGCAGCGCCAGATCGGTGTATAGGAGGCTTGACCGCTGAAGGAGGGGACCACGGTCAATGGGCAGCAAAGATTGCCCTCAGAATGATTGTTAAAAATTTATCATATTGCACTTTATTTGGTCAATCTGATTGATTCTCTTTTCAGACATCCCACGAGGTCAGCCCACTTTTTCTATGCTGCCGTTTTTGTCGGTATACCACCCAGGCAGGGTGCGCATATTCTGGTTGACCGCAAAAAGAAGATCAGGCTTTGGGTCGGTGCGAATCAAGCAGTAGTTTGAGCCGCGAGGGCCTTTGGCGACATAGGCGGCAAGCTCGCTTGGGCTGGGTTTCCAATCCAGATGGCTGAGGTCTTTTTTCGAGGACATTGGCTATTTCCTGTTTTGCCGGGCTATTCTTGTTCTTCCTGCATGAAAAATCCTCCGCTGTAGGGGCACACAGAGGGTTCGTTGTTGATTAGGTCCAACATAAAGACGCCGCTTTCTCCAGCAGTCTCATGTCGAACCAGCTTGGCTTCGTCGTCTCGCTCGTCTTCGCTGGCAAAGGGACCGATCAGGTCGGGCTCAACGTCATCCACGATTTCAAGAAGGTAGTACCTTGGAGCCTGGACGGCTTCCGAGAATTGTTGAAAGGCACTTTCTAGCTCGGCCAGCTCCTGCATACATCGATAGCCGTCGGTGCCGTTATCGAAGGGGCCACCGTCGTCGTTGAGGTCTTGATCGTTGATATGATCGAGCAAGTTTTCGCGAAACCGGCTTAGCCGGGATATAAGTTCTTGAAGCTCTTTGCTGTCCATCGTGTATAACTCCTCGGTGAAGTTTGAAGGCAAGAGTCTTTGCCTTGGCTTCGCCGGACAAAGACTCTTGCAGAACTATTTAAGATAGCGCCGGACATAGCTCGGAGGGCACTTGTAGCTTTTTCCTTCTTGGTCCTTGAGACTGATGCAGTTTTTCGGGGCCCGCGGATTAATCCCCGCAACAGTCATGGTTTTACCTCCACCTTCGGTAAAGGATCGTCCAAACCAAGACGGATCGCAGTCAAGAAGGGGCGCCATTTGTTCAAACTCCTTTTTAGCCTTTTCTTCGGCTGCAGCCGGCACCTTGAAGGAAATTTTCAAGCCAAACTCTGCATCGTCAAAGCTTCCCTTGCCCTGCTCAACGCTCAGCCCGAATTGTTGCGCAACCTTCTCAAGAGCCTTCATGGCTTCTTCGGAAACCTTTTGACAAACAACCCGATTCATCTTTTCAATGTTTTGCATCAACAACCTCCTTTGTTTTATAAGTAAATTATAGTTTATATTTATTTTTTTGTCAATCTTTTTTATTTTTTATATTAAACTAAAAACCCGCCGAAAAAGTTCCCAGCGGGTTTTTATATACAACTCCTGATCAGTAGGCTTCAAGCATGATAAACACGCGGCCTTTTCCGAGTTCCGGCGCATAGGCCGGATCGTCTTTCTCCGGCGGATCGAATTTAAACGGAATATTGTCGCCCAACTCGACCTGGTAGGACGCTGTGCGCACGGTAATGGACCCGCTATCCTGGGCCTGTACTTCGAGTTTGACCTGGTTGGTGCCGACCTCTGCCGTCTCCGAAGCGGGAATGCTCACAGACGGGCTACTGGACCAGTCGCTAAGCAGCGTGTATCCGCTGCCCGAATCGTGCCAGAAGCGGTAAGTGTAGATGCCTGGGCCTTCTACCGACGCCTGAGCTGTTGTGGCAGTGTCCTGGTAAACCGGGCCATCTATGGAGAGGCTTGCTGCGGTTGGGGAGTCGCTAACCAAAACATCGAAAGTTTTGACGACTTCGACATAATCTGAAGCTAGTTTATTTCTCAATCTAGCAGTAATTGTGTATGTCCCCGGATCGGCGTGTAGTAAAAGAGCAGTTCGATACTGCATTAATTCTATGCGCTCCCAGTAGTCAAAGCTGCCTGCGATCTTTTCTCCTGTTGGGCTTCTTGTCTCGTAGGAAAATTCGTAATAATAAACATTTTCTCCGCCAGCCTCCCCGGTAAATACGACGTCAGCAAATTTCACCATGTATTCTGGGTAGGTATCCACCTGCATTGAGGGATTTGTCTTGTCGAAGCCGAAATCAAATACGGTCGGCAGCGGAGCAGGAAGGATTTCAAAGGTTTTTGTTGCTTCGATATACTCAGTGTCCAGAGCCCCCTTGTTTTTCACGCGAACCCTGACGGAGTGCATCCCAGGAGCATTTTGTGTCCATATAAAGAGGACAGTCTCTCCTTCGAGGTATCTGCCGTCTCTCCATGTGCTACTTCCGTAAACCAAGTTTCCTGATGAATCAAAAGTTTCTACAGTATACTCATAAAGGGAAAGATATTCCCCCGCCTCGCCTTCAACCACAACATTAGCGAGCTGCAGCCGGTACTCAGAAGATATGTTGGTCTGCGTCACCGGCAGCTCTTGATTGAAACCAAAATCCAGAGAGGTCGGCGGCGCTGCTGCCAGCACCCCTTGCGCCAGAAGCAAAACGCTTCCAATCATTGTTAATAAAATCAAAATCCTCTTCATTGTTTCCTCCTTTTTATGGTCTTGATAAGACAGGATCGTGAGTGTTGAAGATAAAATTTTAAGTGCCTATCAATTTTACTCTTCAGGGTAGCGTGATTTTCAGGAGGAAAACCTGTTGAAAAAGGGCTTTTTTCTGTCCTATTTAAAGAAAAACTTGAAAGCAATACAGGAGGGTTGGGGTCGCGAGGGGAAGGAATAGTGAGGAGTTTGCGGCAAATTACTGCTGTAGGGGTTGGATAAAAGATGAAATCTGACTGACAACTTCGCTCGGGAGCAGCAAACCGTTTAAGGGCGCCAGCCCTGGCGCAATGTTGAAATCGATGGCATAGAGCTTTTTTCCTGCACGAATAAAATCAACAGCGAAAAGAGGATCGTTTATTTCGTGGGGCCGGCCCGGCTTTTCTTCGCAAAGGATTTCGCAGTCTCCCTCTCCGGCATTGCTTCTCCAGTCGTCTTGCGACCAGTACCGAAGCCACCAACGGCGCTGACCTACCTGCAGATATCTCAGCGAGACACTGCCCCGGCCGGCCACTGATGGAATGAATTCGCTGGCGTAAGTATCGGGGTAGAGATCCAGGGCTTTGCCGGCGGATATTTTCTGTTTTCCTTCTCCGCAATGAGCCTGTTCGTCGTGGTAGATCACAACATCTACGGCCTGATCAAGAAAACGCCTCTGAAGGTCCTTGGGCCAATCTTCACAATCATGAGTAAGGGCAGATACGAGATCTTCAACCAGGCCATGGCGCGGGGTGCGAAGACCTAATTTCTGCAGAAAGGCAAACATTTGCCTGCGAGACATCCCGGCGGTAGAGAGCCGCTCGAAGACCATCTGCCCTTGAAGGTCAAAAGCACAATCGTACCAGTCACGAAAGTCGCTTTTAAGTTGAAGGGTCTTTGCGGCCTGTTCAGATCTGCGCATATTTCTGCATTTGTCCAAGTCAAACCGCCAAAAGGTGCTGCTGGCTTCGTTGCTCACGGAGCCAGGCAGAGACATCCTTAGCCGGTAGAATCAGGTCCTGACAGGAATCAAAGGTTGAAATCACGTCGATCTTAAATTGTTGGTAAAGATCGAGAGCTTCTTCGGGTGTGGAAAAAAGAAGCAAAATCGCCAAGGCAAGTTGAGCCGGGCCGCTTCCGTGATAGCCCCAGGCAAACCCAGCCGGAGAGTGTCTGCGAAGAGCCAGAGAGGGTCCGGGTGAAATAAGATGACCTCGAACCCAAACCTGCCCGGTTCTCGTATCACCGTGGAAAATATCTTCTTTCATGATCTTCATCGAGCCTCCTTCGGGTATTTTCTTAACAATACCCTTGATCAAGACAATTTTTCACATTGAATGAACCCCAAAATTAATGCCTATTCGGACCAAAAACTTTTGTGGTCAACCTTTTTGTTTTCGTGGTCGCCAGCAAAACACCGATGCTATGCGCTGCCGCCAGGTTCTGCGAGAAAACATCTGTCCTTGGCGCCAACTGTTATTGATCATGGTTTCAAAGCGCCCATCGGCGCGAATGCGGATGATAAAAGGAGTCAAGGTACGACATTGGTGGCAGATGCCTATGGCCCGGAAGATGGCGATGTCCTTGAAGTGGGTATTGATGTGGCCGCGAAAATTTTGAGGCTCTATGCTTTTTTGGCACTTGGCGCAGTCACCTTCAAGTGCCGTTAACGTAAAATCGGTTGAATCAAAATGTAAAGGCAGCTGAGAGTCGATGCGCTGGCTTTGCAGTAAGGTTTCTATTTCTTCACGCTTCAATATTTTGCTCCTTTGTTAGAACCATGCGCCAATCTGAGTCGGGGGAAGGCGCAATGACGCAAGCGGATTATCGCTTTCCAATTTGGAAGAGAGCATATCCTGATCCTGCGGCCAGAATTTGTTGTAAAAGTCTTGAAGGTCGACCAGCTTATGCTGGGGGTCGGAAATGGACAGTGCTTTTTCGGCTTTTTTTAAAATCGCGGATTCTCCGACTGCGATCTTGTCGTCAAAAAGAGCCTTCGTGAGCGCATTTTTGCCGCATTCAGGACATTGGTAGCGATACCAGAGGTAGCGAGAGCGGCGCTGGCGTGGATATTCCAGGTCAACATCAAGAAGAATCTTTTGATTTATTTGGACAAAAGATATCGCGCAACGACATTGATGCCAGACCTCTCGCAAAGCCTTTTGTTTAAGCCGTGAAGCGGGAGGGAGGAGATGAAAAACAGCGAATTCAAGCCGAAAGAAGTACGCGGGGAGTCCGTTTTGCGTAAAAATGGCGACCACCAACGGCTCACCCTGCTCGCTTATTGGCACAGTACGCCACTTTTTGCGGTTTGCCAGATTCCGTAATTTGGCGGGAGTCATGGTTTCGGAAATTTCAGGTTTTTTTGGCATAACGTCTCCTTTGAAACAAATAAATAATAACATTTTTAAATATAAAGTCAAGTTTTTTAATATAGTTTGTTCGATCTGTGTCCTTAATGTTAATATCTAGTTTTTGTATCTTCCAGCCGAGAGATGAGCGGAATTTGTGTAACGGTTGATAGGGGGATAATACGGACATGACAAAACGAGGCGATGATTTGGATGATTTTTTGGAACAATCCACGCGCAGGATTCAGGAAATTCAGCGAAGTCGCCAAAAGGAGGAGGAGCAGATGGTTCTTCCCTTGCCTGACTGGCCGGCCAAGGTTATAGGGGTTCCGTCAACGGTTGTGCGATCAGCTCTTTTCGGCCTGGTCAAAAAGGGGGCTAGAAGATTTGTTAATCGTGAAAAAATTGCGTCCTGGGGAGGGGTGACAATCAGGTATACAGGGTCGATGCTTGACCAGGGAGATCTTGATGTCTGGATGCAAGCAATAAAGCGTTCCAAAAAGGACGGTCTGGGTAACAAGGTGCCCTGTTCTCTTTATAGCCTTTTGAGGGATATGGGGCGCAAAGGCCGTGGAAAAAGCGACCGGGAATGGTTGAAGTCTTCGGTGAATAGAATGGTTGCGTGCTCTGTTGAGATAGAGACGGAAGGGGCTGTTTATTCAGGAAATTTGATCAGAGAGTTTTTCTACGACAAGCATCAGGAGTGTTTTATATTTTCGGTCAATCCCCGCTTGGCCAAACTTTTCACTGATGATTATACGCAGATTCCCCTTGCGGTCAGGCAGCAACTGGGTTCCAATTTTTTGAAATGGCTCCATGCCTATATCTTGAGTCATAAGGCGACAGCTTCACATCCGCATTATATAAAAGTCGAAAATTTAAAGAACTTGAGCGGATCACAGAGAGAGACACGAAAATTCAAAGCGGATCTGAAACAAGCGTTGGAAGAAATGAAAAAAATGAACATCCTTGAGGAATACTGGTTCACTGAGTCCAATGTTTTGTATTTTGTCCGTAAAAAATCAGTCTTACTAGATTATGCAAATTTATCTGACGCACCGTAAAACCCGGTCAGTTCACGGCCGGGATATAAGGTGCCGGGCCGTCAGGCCCGTTGGTTCTCGATGTATTGACGGATAACACCCAGGGGCGCGCCGCCGCAGGACGCCGCGAAATAGGACGGCGACCAGAGCCCGCCCTTCCAGTAGTGCTGTTCGATCTCCGGGTGCCGCTTCCGCAGCAACCGCGAGGAGACCCCCTTCAGGCTGTTCACCAGTTTCGAGACGGGGACCGTGGGCGGATAGTTCACCAGCAGATGAACGTGATCCTTCTCCCCGTCCGTTTCGATCAGCTCCGCGCCGAAGTCGGCGCAGACGTTGGAGAAGACCTCCCGCATGGTGTCGTAATGAGACGGCGAGAAGATGCCGCGCCGGTATCTCGTGACAAAGACCAAATGCACATGAAGCTGAAAAACACAGCTTCTTCCATGTCGTAACTCGGTTGATGTATTCATAGACCAATGATATAATGATGTCCATGGCACGTCAAGCGTTCAAATATAAGCTCTATCACGCCGACCGGAACCGGCGTCTGGATCGGCAGCGGCGTATCGCCGGGCAGATATGGAACCACTGTATCGCCCTGCACAAACGGTATTACCGCCGCTACCGGAAGCATTTGAACCAGAAACGGCTCAAGTCCAGGATCGCCTATCTCCGCAATCACCTCCGCCCGGAATGGAAGAATCTGGGTTCCCAGGCGGTTCAGGACGTGATCGAACGGATCGAGCGGGGCTACGAACTGTTCTTCAAGGCGTGCCGGCTGCGGAAAGAAAAGAAGTCGAAACGGGTGGTGCGGCCGCCGTCTTTCCGCAAAAGCGTCAAGTACCGCTCCTTCACGTTGAAGCAGGCCGGGTGGAAACTCCTTTCTCCCGGCAAGGTACGAATCGGCGGGGCGGCCTATCGCTACCACGCCGGCCGCGACATCGACGGGACGATCAAGACCGTGACGATCTCTCGCGATGCCGTCGGCGACTTCTGGATCATCTTTTCCGTCGAAACGGACGAACCCTCTCCGAACCGAGCCGCGACAGGTCGAACTGCGGGCTTCGATTTCGGGCTGAAGAGGTTTCTTACCGGCTCCGACGAAACGACGGTCGAGATGCCCGAGCCGCTGAAATCGGAACTCAAGCGGGTTAAAAAAGCAAACCAGCGGCTATCCCGGAAACTGAAAAAGAGCGGCGGACGCAAAAAAGCCCGACTGTCCCTGGCGCGACTGCATCGGCAAATCGCCGACCGGCGGCGGGAATTTCACCATCAAACCGCCCGCGCCCTGTCCCGGAAATACGATGTGATCTGCATCGAGGATCTGAACCTGACCGGCATGAAATCCCTTTGGGGCCGGAAGGCCTCAGATCTGGGTTTTGCCCAGTTCGTCGACATTCTCGCCCATCATTGCCGGAAAAACGGCAGTCGGTTGGTCAAGATCGACCGTTTCTTCCCGAGCAGCAAGACCTGTTCAGTCTGCGGGCATGTCCACCGGGAGCTGTCGCTTCGGGACCGGACCTGGGAATGCCCGTCGTGCGGATCGCATCACGACCGGGACAAAAACGCTGCTATCAACATCGAGCGGGAAGGCCTGCGCCTGATCGCTCACCAGGCGGGGCATCGCCTGGAAGGGGAGGCCGCGTAAGACCAGCCTCGCAAGAGGCCGGCGGCAGCCGTTGATCCTTGGAATCCCGGTCTGTTCACGGCCGGGAGGATGTCAACTTGAGGCAAAGTTATTCACAGGAGGTAGGTTTTACAAAGGTTTTAAGATCGGTTTTAGACAGTGTTATGAAGGTCTAAATAGTTGAAACAAAATTCTTTTTCAAAAAACCTCCGTCCGTATTATCCCCCTACCCTGGTCCGCGCTATCCCTCTAAGAGTGACCGTGTTATCCCCCTACCCGTCCGCTTCATCCCCCGAACCTGTCCGTATTATCCCTCTATTGTGTCCGTGTTATCCCCTCCCCTGTCCGTATTATCCCCCTATAAATCTTTTTGGTTTGAAGTGACTGGACTTGCCGCGCTTTTTGATCGGTCTGAACCTCGAATCATGAGCACAGCCGCTTCCCACCAGCGCAAGCTTCTATGGCTCTGGCAGTTCCAGTATCCGTCTTCATCAGTCTCGAATCGGGCCTCTAAGATCCATTGGATTTCTCTGCAAGGTCCGCTTGACCTCCTCCTGGCTCTTAAAAACAGGGAAGGTCAAGCGGTTGTTTAACTCCAGTGTCCGTGTTATCCCCCTATTCACGGTGGGGGATAAAATTCTGTGTGACATTGGGATATCGAAAGACCCGTCCGTATTATCCCCCTATTTGTCTGTCGTTTCAATCTTTCACCTATTTTTCGCATAAGGACAATCTCTTTCTTTGTCGTAGTTGGACTTTTAGAACCATACAAAGGGAGCGCTGGGCAGGTTAAAGCTGATGGGCAGGTTACGACTTGGCTCAAACAGGTGGTCGACCGCACGGTGCCGTTTCCACGCTAACTCCAGCAGGCCGGAGTTCTGGTGAGTTTCGTCGTCTGCCCATGAGTGATTGCCCAGCCAGACCTTGGCGCAGGCGAAGATCTCTTTGCCCAAAATCTTTGGCGTAAAGTCTGGCGTATCGAGATCGACTGCTTCAATCCGGCCTTTTGCGCAACTGGGGCAAAAAGTGCTGAAATAAAGACATCGCCGGTCCATTGATTGGTTGGGACTGTGAAAATCGGCCCCGACCAAGATAGGCTTTTGCAAAATTGTATCTTTTAAATCCGTCCCACAACTGCAATAGCCTTTGGGGTTGAAGGTTCTTGCGGCAGCGAGCATGGCCTGAATCTTTGGCAGCTTTTCAAGACAGAGGTAGGTGTCCTGATCCGAGCGCTCGAAAGTGATGCGCATGTAGTAAGCCACGGGCGCTTCATGGTTGACTACGGCCAGAAAGGTGCGCTCTTTGGCGTCAGGCGTTTCTCCGAAGCGGTGCGTATCCAAGACATTCTCATCGGCGAAATTGATAATTTCGCGATAGGTATAGCGTTGACCAGGTTTGATGGGATGTTCTTTCATCAAATTCTCTTAGAACCAGACTCCGAGAGGATTGTCGACATTCAGATGTCCGGAAGCAAGTGCGTCTCCGTACTGCCAGAAAAGAGAGTTTTGATAGAAGGCAAAAAGTCTTTCAACCCGCTGCGGGTCTGCTTGCGGTGAGGGGTCTTTTTGTGAAAACTTGCGCCTTACAATGTCGATCAGGCTGGAGCCGGTTGCACGGCGCGTAATTTCAATGCCTGTCACAATTGTCTTTGAGCAATGGATACAGGGGCCTTTGACCCAGAGATAACGAGGCAGAGGGGTGTGGAGTTGTTGAAAATCGATGTCGGCAATATGCCGGGCGAAAGGCTTGATATTTGCTAACTCTTTTTGAGCAGAGCAGGTACAGCGGTCTTCAGGAAAAAGCAGCAGCTTCTGACGTGTGGTCTGCGATGCGCAGAGTTTGATTTTACCGGAAGACTTTAGCTGTTTTGTAGCGGCCAGCGTAACAGCGCCAAGATCATTGCGAAGGGCCCAGAACTCTGTGCCGCCCAGAACAACACTGCAGGAAGAGTGAGCTGTTTCCAGCAAGCGGTCAAATTCGTCGGGTGAGATAATATCACCCGGACGATATCTATTACATATTCTCTCATCCCTGTTCATGTATAAAATGTATCACATTTTTAAATAAAAAATCAAGAGATTTAATTTTAAATACTCTGCAAAGACATTTGCTTTTGATGAGTATTTAAAAGGAAATTTTGCCTGAGCCGCCCTGGCTTGAAGGAAAACGGCTAGCTTTTTTCCCTTTTGTCGTAGACCTCAAAAATATCTTTGAACATTTTGTAGAATTTTTGTTTTTGCGGCAGCCAGATTCGTCCATCAAAGACCCACAAATTTTTTGTCTGACATCCTTCTTTTCTAACCAGGCGCCCAATGCCCTGGCGCAGAGTAAAGGCTGCGTCGAATTTGCTGGCGCCGCGACCGGCCCCTACGCGACTGCCGCGGCCGGCAAAGGGGATGCGGGTAATAACCAGATCGCTTAAGGCGTCTCCTAAATCAAGCCCTGTCCATGCCTGTCCTGTTGCGACCCAGACGGGCTTTTTTCCTGCAGCGGTCAGCTTCTCGAATGTGCGCCTGGTATTGGCGAAGGGTTCGTTTTGTTTTTGGACAATCAGACGATCTCCCAGCGAAGAAAGCTTGCTTCCGATCTCCTCTGCCGTCTCGTAAGAGGTGGTGAGAACCAGGGTGGCTGATCTGGCGTCCTGGGCGATAAGAAGTGTCTGGGCCGCGAGTCTTGCGCACCACAGGTGGTGAGCTGTTTCGAAGTCATCGGCGCGGTTCTCATCAAACTCATTTTCCTGGGGCGGAAGCCATGGCATAGGGTTGCGAGGGCGGTGCAGCACAACCGGATCCGTCACCCAGGAAGGGATGATGGGTGGATGAATATCTAAGCGATCTTTGGGTAGCGCAAGCGTTTTGATAATATGGTCTGCACCGGCGCCGGGCAAAAAAAGCGTTGCCGAAACAATTGCCGCACCGCGTAGAGACGGTTGCTGCCAGATGGGGGAAAGGACGTGGTTGAGCGTGAAAGGTCCGCAGCAGAAAGTTGGATAGCGCCGCACGGGCGAGATATTGATGCTTAAGTTGTTTTTTTTCGAGATCAGCGCTGAAAGAACGTATTTGTAGTCAAGAAGTTCCTTGGAAGCCCCCTTATTTTTTCTGCCTTTAAGAATCGCGTCCAAAGCCTGGGCCATTTTTGAGAGATCCTTTAGAAACAGGTCGACTTCAGAGGGGACGACAAAATCTTTTTTATTCCATTCGTTGAAATAGATAAAAAAATTGGTTTTTTTTACTCTTTTGGCTCGGGCTATAATTTCGTCGCACAGACCAACAGCTCGGCAGCGATTGGCCTTGCTGCCGACTTGCTCACGAAGAAGTAGAGATTTAAGAGAAAAGGGAGAGAAGCATCGTGATTCCATGCTGGCAATTGCACTCTCGAAAAGATGAGCTTCATCGAGCATCAGGTAGGCATATTCAGGCAAAATTTCTGCCGAGGCCTCCCTGTTTTTTCTCAGTCGCTGATCACAGGCAAGCATAATGTGGGAGCAGAAAATAAGTTTTGCATCAAGTAAGCTTGCGCGCATCTGCTGATACATCTCTTCCGCTTCAGATTCCTCGTCATACTGTGACAGGGCAGCATCGGGGATGCTAAATCCTTCCGGGAGCCTGTGCACCAGGTCCTCAAGCAAAAACCCGATCTGTGGGTAAAGTCGCGACAGGGGGCCTCCGTCCTGCTGGTTTGTTGAGCGCGCACCGTCTTTAATCCACTGCAGGATCGGTGCAGATTCCTGCTCGGACATCTCTTTTTCCAAATAATCAATCACGCGACTCGGCTCAAAGAAGTTGGCTCGTCCCAGCGCAACCGCAACCCGGTGTCGAGACTTTGATTCTAGCGCATAAAGCTCGCCTAACATCTGTTGCAGGCCGCTGATGCTTGGACAGGAGATAACTACAGGCTGGTCGTGCTGATCGAGAAGGTCGAGCGCGGCCTGGACCATCGCACGGCTTTTGCCCATTCCTGTCGCACCCTCGTTTAGAGATATTCGCTCCTTGTCAAAAGAAGATATAAGGTTGTTATAGAACTTTTGTTGATGGGTACGAAAAGCCGGGGCTAAGGCATGAGTCATTGTTTTTCCTTATTTTTGTCTATTTTTCAAAGCCATAAGTTATTACAACTTATTGCAAACTGCAGACGAATCGGCGGATACGCCAGAGTGTCCAGAAGTTTCCAAAGCCGCAATACTTTAACAGCTTATTGCAACAATCAGGGCGAGTATGATATTTCACACATGTTTCCAAAGCCGTAATAAATACAGCTTATTGCAACGTGTGATATCGAGATTTCGCAACTTGTGAGAAGGCCATTTTCACAGCCGTAACAAAATACAGCTTATTGCAACGGGGCAATTGTATGCAAGAATCACCAAAACCAATCATTTTCCAAAGCCGCAACACTTTATAGCTTATTACAACCCCTAAGCATCGTATGATCGATGGCACTAGCTTGCGCTAGTTTACAAAGCCGCAACACTTTACAACTTATTACAACATTTGCCTTGCGCCCGGTCCCATCCGCCAAAAACACGTATTTCCAAAGCCGCAATACTTTACAGCTTATTACAACGTGAATTTCTCTTTCCATCGAAGCGAGGGAAATACTTGTTTCCAAAGCCGCAATATTTTACAGCTTATTACAACAGGTCGATGGGTAATCAGGGCCTACTGCTCGTCGAGGTTTCCAAAGCCGCAATACTTTACAGCTTATTACAACTGCCGCGCAGAAGCTCTATCTCACTAAAGGATTGACTGTTTCCAAAGCCGCAACACTTTACAGCTTATTACAACCGGTCAAAACCGGTACTGCGTTAATTTGAAGAAGGGTGTTTCCAAAGCCGCAACACTTTACAGCTTATTACAACAAAGGTCGTTTTTCGCCCTTATTTAAAGGTAAACATCTGTTTCCAAAGCCACAATACTTTACAGCTTATTACAACATGCGATACATGACTATTTCGGCGACGCCAAGTATGGTTTCCAAAGCCGCAACACTTTACAGCTTATTACAACCTGAATCTACGCGCCTCACATTAACCAAGAATTCTTGCTGTTTCCAAAGCCGCAACACTTTACAGCTTATTACAACATCTATGCATGATCTGGCGCCCTTGTCCTGTGAGGGGCTCGTTTCCAAAGCCGCAACACTTTACAGCTTATTACAACGACCCACTGTTTTTCGGGCTTGATGCCTGCGGCCAGGTTTCCAAAGCCGCAACACTTTACAGCTTATTACAACTGTCCTCTTGTTTACCCCCACCTAATAGGCATTAAGCCTTTGTTTTTCGAGAGGGTTGGAAGCTTTGTCCAGAAAGATCTCCGGCTTTTTTCTGAAAAATGCAAGAAATACAAAACGCCTTTAAGTTTCACCAATTATCTTGTTCGAGAGCTGCCCGTTCTTTTTTCTTCACCACACCGCTCGCGCTAGAAGGGCAGGATTGGAACCAGCACCTTTTGATACTGGGTGCGGTCCCAGTAGGGAGGTCTGACTGACTGCATGGCCATGGCGTAAGTTATTCCCGGCTTTTCCAGTCCTGCTTCGACGGGCAAAGGGCGAATACGCCAGTTCTCCTTTTGATCTTCGCTGGCCAGTTCAACGGTTGTGCTTTTTACGGCACCAAATCCGTTGCGAGTCAGACTCCCGAGGTGGGTCAATTCCTGCAGAAGCTCCTCCACCGAGTCTTTGTCGCCGACACACCAGGCTTGGGCTTTTTCAACCCAGCGATACTTCTGGTGCAACAAAAAAGCACGATAAGGGCCACTGGAGGCCTCAAAGGTGTCCTTTTTCTGTTGGCAGAGCCAGGATTTCCGGAGAAGGTCTTCAGGAATGCCTTTTTCAAACCCCTTAGCGCCAGGTTGAAGCACTTTGGCAAAAGGATCCAGTTCGTGGCGCCGAGTCATTGTAAAGGGCAGCCTTTCGCTTATAAACTCAAAGTGCAACTGGCTGGCCTGCCAGATTCCGGAAACCTGCCCCAGAGGCAGGCGCTCCTGGGCTGCCCAGGGGGATTCGCCTATACCGTTTTCTCTATGGTCTTTTTGCACAGCGCACCAGGCCAGCAGAGAGTCAAGCATCAAAGGCATGTCCCCTTTCAGGACGATGGGGGTTTTTAGCTCCCAGCTAATCTTGAGCGCATCCATCAGGACGTTCCTTTTTTGCTCAAAAAGCACAAACGCTCGATCTCCTTGGCCTGTATATCTTCCAGCCTGTCTTGCCATGCTGCAATGCTTTCATTGAGGGCGTCGTGGTCCCCCAGAATGTGCTGGCGCGTGGTGGGGTCAAAATGAATCAGTCTACCCTGGACCCGCTTGCCGTCTACGTCCTCGCCGACAAAATCCAGGTTTGCGGCAAAGCGCCCAAATCCGTTGCGTGACCAGCCGCCCAGAGCCTGTTTGTTGATCAGGGATTCAAGGGATTTTACAAGCAGGCCCACATGTCCTTGATTGGCCAAGGGTGAGTGGATTGTGGTATTGAAATCAAAGCGCGCGCCGGGAAGAACCATCTCAAAAAAGCTCCAGCTATCGATTTTGGCCTGGATTTTCTCGCCGCTGTTTTCTTCTTTGGCTTTCTTGCGCGCCTCGCCGGCGCCTTCGCGGTGTTTAAGCCAGGCGTTGACAGATTCTTCATAGTCAAGAATCAGATTTTCGGCAAAGGGATTGCGAAACTGAATAACGTCATCGACGCGCTTGAACATAACCACCTGGGTCGCCTGCCAGGGCTCAAGGGTCAATGCGTCGCTGTCCGGAGCGACCATCCCTATTTCAACGGTTGGGCGACATTTCATCCACATGGTATCGATCCGAAAGCCGGAGGACATCAGAAAGGGCCCGCCGCCATAAAGACCGAAGTAGGGATGCGCGGCCCACTCCTGCACCATGGAGACCGGAGGGACGACGCCTTCGGGGCTGCCGGTTGATGCGCCGCAGTTCAGGATGTGGAAGGCTCTCAGATCAAGTTTTTCTCCTTTTCGGACCAGATGGCTGGCGATCATGTCGGCCGCTGCACGCCGCAGCTGCCCTCGCAGGCCGTTTGCCGGGAAAATAGGTACGCGCGTAATCTGTGTGCGCATCTCGCCCTGATCGTCGGGCAGCGTTTCTACGATGCCGTATTTCTGCGTTGAGGTGCAGGGTGCGACCTGACTTGGCGGTTTGACCGAGAAGATTCGCTTGCCATCGGTCCAGGTGTCTTCGGTACTTGCGACCGTCATACCGGTCAGAAGGGTGATCTCTCCGTGGATTACAATGTTTTTTAGTGCCTTTGCCATGCCTTGATTTCCTTTCGATGTGTTTTTTGGTTATTTGAGCGAAACTGGTTGCGGCTTTATCGGTTCTTCAGGTTTTTGTTTCATCAGTGTGGCCAGCCCCCACAGTTCTCCGTCGCTTAATTTGCGAATAAAGGCTGCGTCTTCGGCAAACTGCGGGTCGCTATGGCAGAGATCCTGGACGTGGGGGAGGAAAACGCCGCTTTTGGCGCCCTTGCCCATGCGGTCCAGGGAAGCGAAGGGGTGACGGTGCCGAAATCCGGAATTTTTCTTGGCTCCAGCCTTGTCCTGTTTATACGCAGTGATTTTTTTGCCCATGCGCTCACAGACCTTGATGCTTTTGAGCAAAACACTATGCCGGATGACAAAGAGGTGCGGCCCGAAGCGAAGCTGAATGGCTTCGATATCATAGGTCATGGGAGTGCGCCACACCAGATGTTGAGCATTCTCGATGGAGCGGGCAAAGACCATGAAAGGCGGCTTGGGCGGTGTGAGCAGAAACCAGGTGCGGTTGGCATCAGAAAGAATGCTATAGGCGCCCTCTTCGGTAATGACTGCTGCACCCAAGCGGGCCAGAAACGATTTGGATTTACAGGGGGCACACCAGCCGCAGCAGACATTGGTCCCGGGGGCCGTTAATTCATGGGCGTCAAGAAAATTGCTTCCGATCACCTTTTTAAGGCTTAAATCTCCAAATTCAATGGTTCTGCCACAGTAGGTGCAGCTGACCGGGTGATTTTTACCCCAGGGCTCGCCCTGCGGTTCCAGGCCCAGGGCCTTGCAGGCAAACTCAGTTGGATTAAACAGCACGCTTGCCTCCTTTGGCTGGCAGGATCAGACCATAGCCGCGACTTACCAGGTGACCCACATGCCAGGGGCCGGTAAAGCTGAGATCCGAGAAAAACTCCACGTTGCGCGCCGCAAGCCCGAATACGCCCGGTTTGATAGCGATAGGAACAAATCGGCCGTGATCGTTGCCGCGGATTTTGACCTCGTAGAGTGCATATTCGTGATCTTCAAGATACATCCCCATGTCCTCGTACTGGCGCACAATGCCCTCGCGGATTTTCTGCTCGGCCAACGCTGTCGCCTTGGGACACTCAGGGGTTTGCAGGTCATCTTTGATGCGCTTGTAGACATTGGGGTGCTGCTGCAGGATCAGGTAGGGGATGCAGAATTTTTTCAGATGCCCCCGGTTTTTGTTGAAGACCCCGTTTGTGATCTGGCTGTCGATGGCGCGGCCGTAGTGGGATTCAAAAGCGGCGATGATCATCTCGCTGCTTGGTCTTAGCTGCGCGCACGCCTGATTGCCCACGGCATGCAGCAAGACTGTGCCGCGCCGCGCGCCGAAGCGAAAGGGGGAGAGGCCAGAGGCAGGGTGCAGGTCTTTTTTGTAGTGAAGAATCTGCGGGGGCAGATCGGTGCCGGTCTGGGCCGCAAGAATCTTTCGGGCCTGATCGGGCCGCAAGGTATCTTCCGGCGTTTTGATAGATAGGGTTTGCCAACGCATTTTTAACCTCCGCTTTGAGTCGTTATTTTACTAGATTGCTAAAAGCAGTTGCTCTCCAGGGATAGCTTGATGGTCTTGCTGAGACGTGCAGGGCGGCGTGCCTGCGCCCAACAGGTTCAAAGGACTTTGGTCGGCATGGTGAAGCCGGTAGGTTTGAAGAATCTCCTCGAGGTCGTTGGCTTTATTCTCGCGTCCCCTGGAGTCCCATCCAAGGCTCTCTGCTATTGCCATAAAAATCTGATAGTCGCCGGGGTCAACTCCTTCGACTTTCTTTTGAAAAACGACAACCGAGGTCTTTACGGTTGTGCCGCTTTTAACAAAGGTCTCTGGAGGAAGGCTCACGACAGCGCGCAGCCAACAGTGATCGAGAACCCAGGCACGCAGTGCAGAAGTGGCGCTGTTGGATAAAATTCCTTCCGGCAAAACCATAGCCAGCATCCCGCCGGGGCGCAGTGCGCGCACGGCCAACTCAACAAAGTAGTGTTCTGCAGCCTTTCTGGCTTTATCCTTTGAAATTGTAAATCCTTCATACCGCAAGGGGTCGTGAAGTTTGCAAAATGGCGGGTTGCCAATCACAACATCGAAATTTCCCTCGATATCGGCCAGGTGCTCCAGCGTATCGGTTCGATGCACGGTCGCTTGCGGATGCAGAATTTGAGCCACGCGGGCTGCTTCGGCCATCATCTCATAAGCGGTTACCCTGCATGAAGACGAAAGGCCTTCGAGAAAAGCCCCTGCGCCGGCCGAGGGTTCGAGAACGTCAAGAGGTGTTGTTGTCGTATCGAGACCAAGAAGTTGATGGACGAAGGAGACGACTTCAGGAGGTGTGAAAAACTGCCCGAAGGTTTCATAAAGTCCTCCGTAGCCGCTGTAGCAGCGGCGAATCAGTTCTTTTTCCGCCTCGCTTAGCGGACCGTCTTTTTTCAACAACTCAACCGCCTGGTCGTTTTGTTGCCAGCGCTGGCGTTCTTTTTTACCCATCGAATTTCTCGCTTTCGTGTAAAAATTAAAACCACACAAAGGGGCTTTGGGGCAAAACGATCGAAGACAAAATCTTCTCCGGAGGCTGCCAGGAGGTGTGCCAGGCCAAAAGGTCACGAAGCTTCATTTTGACTTCTTGCCGACTGGCCTTTTGATGAAAAAGGGCTCTTTCTATCAGGTCTTCGAGTCCGAGGCAGGCGCCGGCGGGGCAAAACAAGGCGGCATGCACCTTTTTCTTGCCGCAGGCCTCGCAAGGGTAGCCCAGCCAGAGATAGCGATGGGTGTCTATCTCCGGGTGTTCAAAATCGGCATCGAGCAGAATTTCTTCCTCAAGGCTTATGGGCGCATCCTTGCACTTGCATTGATTGTGTTTCCACATCATGCGAGCTGTTTTAAGCTTAAGCCCCTCGATTTCATCGAGCCGAACATAGACTGACTGCTTCTCAGTCGAAGCTTTGGGGGCAAATCGGTAGTATTGCTTGACTCCCGCAGCTTCAAGCAGGATATGGGGCATTTGCATCTGTTCTGAATTTGCCTCAAAACAGACTTGCTCCAGACCGTTTTTATGGGCATAGACGGCAAGCGCCTTTGTGTTGACCAGTGCCCCCACTTCTGGAGCAGCTTCAAAATCGGTGTAGAAGATATTTGCATTGAGCTCGGACATAAAAAGCGATCCTTTCAGATAGTCAAAGACATCTGCTGTTGTTCCGGATAAACGGAAGCATCAATCGTGTCCGGTTGCGACTCGCAAGCCACAGGCGGGTCAAAGAGATCCATCCCCGTGAGCGTTCCTACCGGATCAGTGATTTTCTCCAGCGCTTCAATCAGATTCTGTCGCCTCTGAGCCTCCCACCCTTCTTCAGGGGCGTTCCAGAATTCGCGCAGCTGCTGGCAAAGCCCTGCGACATGCAGTGTGCGAAGTACCCAGTTGTAAACCTGCTTGATTTGGGAGAAGGCAAAGTTGCTGTTCCATGTGTAGCTTGAATCCTGGTCCTTCTCCCCTGCCCTGCTCGGCGTGTCCAGGTCGACCAGGCGGGCTGGAATCTCGACGCGGTAGACGGCAAGGCGCAAATTGCGCCGCATTTCTTCCAGGCTCATCATGTGGGCCTCTGGCGTGCGCAGGCGGTGCTCGTAGTGAAGCTTGAGCTGGCGGGTCAGTCCTGAGCGTGAGGAGGAAAATGTAATAGGTTCCTGCCACCAGATCCCGGGAGAGCTTGGATCCATTGCACTCATCATCTCATCAACAAAAAACTCCGCGCCAAACCAGACTTCAACCATTTCCTCTTCGGGCTGGGGCGGCATGTGGCGCTTCATCTCGCCATTAAGCGCGGTTTGATTGATTCTTCTTGCCCAACGCATCGAGGGGCTGCTGTCGGCAAAACGGGCGTCGACTCGCTCTGGCACCGGGAGAGTGGTCCAGTTCAAACCCCAACCTATTTCTTTCCAGACAGGCGTGGAGCTGTCCTGGTAGCGCTTGCGGTCGGCGTCACAGAGCTTCTCATAAGAAGCTCCCTTGGCAAACGATTTGGGGTTCCAGCGGTAGAGGCCCAGAAGTTCCGAGCGGCGCATAAACGGACAAAAGGAGCAACCGGAGCGGGTGCGGTGGCGATAAAGGCGTGGCACGCCGATCGTGTCGGACAAAAGGGCAAAGACCTGCTCTCGCTCCATGCCCAGCGCCCGGAAAGGAAATTCGGTGTGAATAAAGTCCTGGCTTGCGGCAAAGCCTTCGCGGGCCGGCTCGTCAGCGCGGATGCCAACGAAGCTGTAAATACTTTGAGTGCTTGACTGCGGACGGATTTTTTTAAGCCATTTTTTAAAAGGAATGAGCTTAAGTTCCTTGGTACACCAGCGCGCACGACCTGATGGCAGAAAGTTGCCGAAATGGTCCAGCAGATCGTAAAAGCCGCCCTTTTCTGAGACGACCCGGTGGATTTTTTGTCCTAAAAAATCTTCAAGACGCTCTAGTGATTCATAAAGTTCCGGATCTTCGGCCTCGGTGTCTGTAAAGACATAGGTGAAATCGACTTGGGGGAACAGGGTTTTCAGCAAAATTGACATGCTGGCTGAATCCGCCCGAAACCGGCACCACATAGAGATCTTTTCGAGGATCGCCGGGGAGTTGATAGCTGCACCCCGGTTTAACGTAACGTGAAAGGTCGATCTTTTCTGTGTTTTCAATCTGCACTGGCTCCCCCTTTGTTTGATTCAATCTACTATAAATTATATAAAAAGTCAATTTTTTTTACAGAAAAAGAAGTTAATTTAACAGCCTAATGAAGTTTTCGCGGGAGAATATTCAGGGGAAATTGGGCGGTGTGAGTCGGGAGGATATTTTGCGGTTGCACCCTGTCTAGGTGAGACTCGGTGATTTGAGGGCAAGTTTAAAAATTTGCCGTGCAAGGGTGAGGTTTTTAAAAATGAGGGTGTTGAACGTGGCAATCGCGCCATTTTCTATGTCAAGTTCAGCCAAGCTGCCTGCAGTATCGAGCCAGGCCCAGAAAAGCGCCGGCTGCCCATCGAGACTTTGGTAGTCTTCTTCGCAAAAATCGTAGCGCTTGGACCCAGCCCAGAATGACCAGACCTGCTCGGTTTTTTCGAGGGCCGGCAAATTTTTACCCGCCTGCGCGACATCTTTGCGACAGGGCGGCTGCTGGTCCTGCATGATCGCTTCGTCTCTGGCTCGCAAGACTCTCTCGATAGCCTCTTTCTCCGCGTGTTTGGCGATGGAGGCAGAGGCCTTTCGGGTGCGGCGCTGCCCCGGCTTGCCTGTGCGCCACTGAGTGATGGCGCAGGGCCCGCGTCGCGTTTGGACGATGGAGATGCCTGTGTACCCGGTATTGGAGGCAAGATTTCGGTTTTTTGGGGAGAAAGCGATCCGTGGCAGGATCCCAGCTTTCGCCGTAAAGGGCTCGGCCCTGTTCATCTCTCCATCGGCAGGCCGCCGCCGTCGATCCTTGGAATTCCGCTCACTTCAGGGCCGGGAGGATGTTAAGGCTTTGGCTTGAAAAAGCCGAGCGCCCCCTTGCACGGGTAAAATGGTAGAGGTTCGACATTGCGTAGCACGAAACCGTGCGGGCCGACGAACCATCTGGAATCCGAGTGGGTCACGCTGTCCACGACCTCGGCAACTCCGATAATCCCTCCGCGCTCAATGGTCCCCGCATTAATCTCTCGGCATCCTTTTTCCCATGCTTCTGGGCAAACGTGCCGCACCCAGCTCCAGGCGTCCCGCCACTCATCCCTTGTTACTCCCTTTGCGGCATGTATTAGCACCTTCCCGCGAAATCTTGTTGGCCATGTGCGGTTCTCAATGTCCTTGCCGCCATTCAAGATCAGCCACGCCCAGGGTTGTCTGATGGAAATCGCTTTTTCAGCGATATGATCCAGGGTCATATCGTCCTCCAGTTGACATCCTCCCGGCCCTAAAGAGACCGGGATTCCTACGGCGCTCAGGCACAGCATTGAGCTGCCACTGAGTCGCTTCGGAGGGTTCCTGCTGCTGGCGGCATTGTTGCACCACTCACTTCACAGGCGAGCCGGGCATGTCCTGCCCTTTTGATGTTGATTGCCGCAACCAAGTCGGCATGTCCTGCGTGTCCACATCGGACGCAGAGAAAAACGGCTTGCGACTTACGGTTGTCGGCGCAAACGTGACCGCATTGCGGACATGTGCGACTTGTGTTGCGGGGCGGTATGGCGATGACCATTCCACCTGCCCATGCCAGCTTGTATTCGAGCTGCCGGCGAAGCTCGTACCACCCCTGGTCGAGAATTGATCGGTTAAGTCCGGTTTTTTGCCGGACGTTCCGACCGGGGTTTTCCACGGTGCCTTTCGCTGCTGCGGACATATTCTTCACGGCCAGATCCTCCAGTACAACAACTGCGTGGTTTTTGCTGATTGCGGTACTGGTTTTGTGAAGAAAGTCGTTACGCGCATCGGCGATCCGGGCGTGGATTTTTGCAATTTTGTGTTTCTGCTTTTTCCAGTTGTTCGAGCGTTTAACTTTGCGTGAAAGCGACTGCTGCGCAAGACGCAGCGCTCGTTGGTGTTTTTGAAAGCTGTTCTGCGCAGATATCGCTGTGCCGTCGGACAGGGTTGCGAACCGGGCCACTCCCATGTCGATTCCGACCGTGGAGCCGGACGGATGAATAGGAGCGGCAACCTCTCGTTCTGTCTGAATACTGACGAACCACTTTCCGGCTCTCTGTAAGACGGTGACGTTCTTTACATCTCCCAGAATCTCCCGGCTGTTGCGATAGCGCAGCCAGCCGAGCTTGGGCAGGAATATCCGGCTGTTACCCTGGTCGAGCTTGATCCCCTGCGGAAAGCGGAAGGCGTTATGAACACCTTTCTTCTTGAAGCGCGGGAACTGCTTTGGATTGCTTCGGTCGAAAGCGTCCATCAAAGCACGATCCAGCGATTTGAGGGTTTGCTGCAATGCCTGGGAGTGGGCTTGCGTCTTAAGCCAAGGATGCTCCTTTTTCCACTGAGGCAATAGAGAGGCCGCCTTGCTGTAGCGCAGTATGGTTCTCCGCTATCAAGCCTCTGTTTTTGCAACGCCAGCATCCGATTCCAGACGTAGCGGCACGTCCCGGCAAAACGCAACATCTGGTGTTGCTGTCCGGCAGAGACGTTCAGTGCAAATTTGTAGGCTTTTCGTATCAGCATGGCTCGATGTTCTCACGGTTCGCCTAAAAAGCAAGAGACGTTCATGCCCGGTCCCCGGTCAGCACCTTATATCCCCGTCCTGAAGTGACGGGGTTTTACGGTGCGCTTTGATAACTGACGTTAATTGCACATCCGACACAACCGAAATCCCGCGTTTTTTGCTTCCGCCGCGGTTTGAAATTCCACAGAGCAGTGCTTGCAGTCGTAGTGGCGGCAACTTTCGCGATGAGCAACCTGGCTTTCTGTATTGCCGCTAAAGGGGGCCGACAATTCCTTGTCTGGATGCGACGAAGATCTTTTGCCTTGACGCCATTGCCACGGCGGCACCGGGTCTCGGTCCCTCCAGAGACCGCTTGCCGCGGATCTTGCTTCATTTTGCAATTGTTTCCAATCGGAACAAAAGCTTTTTGAGCAATAGCGGGTGTAGACCCAGGCGTAGCCGTCGGCGACCATCTGCTGATTGAGATTTGTGCCGGCAGAATTATAAACCAGCCCGACGAGGCGCCCATAGCGATCCTGGTCAAGGACCTCTATTTCGACCGTGGGAGTCAGAAGGGTTTTTAAGTGCTCTGTGGCAACACGCCCAAATGCCTGTCCCCTCTCAGGTGTATCAACTCCGTAAAAGCGGATCCGAGCCTCTTTTTTGTCTTCGGTCAAAACGGTGATGGTGTCACCGTCTGAGACCTTGACCACCTGTGCGGTGAAGGCATAAAGGCTTGAGGTCAAAAAGAGGAAAAGAAACAGGGTGAATGTCAGGGCATGAATTGTTTTGTGCAAAACACTGTCCTTTTTATTTTCGTCGGTTAGGCCGCACACGAGGGGCAGGAATGCTTTCTGGCTCCAACCCTTTTTCTTCCCGCAGCGCATTCCAGGCCAAAGCTCCGATCAGCCGCAGCATGGCTTGATCCGACAATCCATGCTGCCGAGCGAAGTCCGTGATGCTCACGCCTTTGCGGGCCGCTTGCTCGTACTCGGCAGAAATCTTTCCGACCGCCACAGCTTGTTCCGGCTCGGGCTCTCTTTGTTTTTCGATAAACAGATTCGACCAATGCAGATTGGTGCTGTCTCCATCGAGAAAGCCAACCGTCTGTAAAGGCTTCAGGTCCACATCCTTGAAAGTTTCGTACACCAGGCGCGAGACATGGAACGTCTTTCGCTCGTTGTTAAGCGCGAGCGTGACAATGACCCGTACAGCGTCCTTCTCTGCACCCTTTAGGCGTTGCCGATAGAGTTTCAAGCGGCGTCCGGTATCGATGTTACGGATTTGTCCACTCTCCGAAATCTCGTAGCGCTGTCCCCATTTGCCGCGAAGCGGTTTCCAGGTCTCTGTCATATTTTCTAAGCCAATCTTCCTTTTAGTTCCGGCCTATTGGCGTGCCGTGGTAATGTCTTATAGGATCTTCTCCAGCTGCATACGAATAACAACTTCCTCACCATCATTGCGCGGTTTCGCATACACGATTGCCAGTTCAATCGCTTTTTCTTTGGCGTTACTATCTTTGCAACCGGCCATATATCCTCTTGCGAAAATCTCAGCTACCTCTTCTGTATACATTTGCCCCCTATGGGCCTAACGGCCCATCTCCGATTTAGAGTCTAACCCATCAATCAACGCGGACTGGCAAACTGCGCCAGCCGGTTATTTCCATCGTTGTGCACTTTTCCAGTAGCGGCGATATTTCCACCGGAGAAAGTACCCACTTCCCGGCCATAGTTTCCATTGTGATCCAAATTTCTTTACCGCCTGCCTGTACCAATAGCCATCTGCAATACTGAATAGAAGGAAGAAAGCTAGAAAGACAACAACTCCGTTCATTGGAAACCTCCGTGCATAACAACAGGTTGTGGCCGCATAGCGCAGTTATTCATTTTCACCTTGGCCGGCTTAATCAGTTCCGACATGCACCCCATTTTCAAACCCAGCCATTGATTCACAAACCTTGATTGCTGCGTTAAGTTCATCCCTGATCCGGCGCGCGGTGTTAAGCTCCAGGGTCCGGTCACAAAAATAGGATTTTCCGAACTCATCGCGCTCCGGAGTGGTCAACACGACTTGTCCATTTTTTTGAGTAACTTTCATAATCTTTCCTGTAGAATTAAGAGCTAAGGGGTTCGACCCGTTGCTTGCCGGAAGTTCGCGATCACCTCTGCCAGTACGGCGTTGTGAGCCACCACCCATTCAAACATTTCGTCTTTTTCTTCTCCATCGAGCGTCATCTGTGCCTGCATTCGCAAAAACTCAGCTCGGCGCTGCTGGATCCATTGCTCGAACGATTCGAGGTCTGTCACACCTGCATGGGCGGCGAATTTGCCCAGGGGGTCTTTCTCCAGCATTTCGGAGACCGGCATCATCCCGGCTGCCTTCATTCGTTCATCAAGTCCCATCTTACCTCCGCAGAAAGTCGCTGGTCAGAACCAGACCCCAAAGGGGTTGTTGACGGTAAAAGTGGTTCTTGGAGTCGAAGGTTTTGGCTTACTCGTGGTGTTTTCAAAGATATCGAGTCCAAGTTGGACTCCAGTGTAGCGACAATAGAGATCGAGAATTTTTTCAAAACCATCAACACGGCCCGAAGGATCTTTTCGGAACACTCGAAGCGAGGCGGCGGCTTTTTGTGCGAGAGTGACCCCTTTGGTGCGATAGTCGCAAAAAGTGGTTGCGTGAAGCACGTCTTTATTGCACTTCGAGCAGGGCGAGAGGTAATAGATCATTCTCGATGTGTGCCATTCATACTCAGCCCTTTGAAAATCAACGTCAATGACTTTAGCCTCGAGCGTGTTGGCGTGTGGATTCTCGCAGCCGCAGCGGTTAAATTCTGCGGCAAGCCGAGCGTATTTATCATTCTTATGGAAAAAAGGAGAACGCCGATACACAGGATCTGCGTCATCGGTTTCTCGGACCAATTTGATTTCTGTTTTGCCGTCCCGGGAAGTCAGAAAGGCGTAAGGGTCAGGAAAGCCCGAGTCTTCGGGAGAGACAATCAGGGTCAGTCCTTTTTGCGCGGCGAACGCCTTGATAACCGAAAGTGGGACATGATCGTTTGTTTTGATTTTTTTGGGGGTCTCCAAAAGGTTCTCCCTGTCTTTACAAGAGCTGGTGGATTCTTTTTCTTATTTCTGGCGGGATGCCGCGGCGCCTGTGTTCGGTCCACTGCTTCTCGTCCCACTCTCGCAAGTCGGCCAGCAGGCTTTTCAACCGGTAGTTTTCGGCCTCAAGGTGACAGAGGTGGCCTGACATTTCGCACGGCCAATCGCCGTCTGTGCATTCCCGGGGTTTTTTGTCTGCTTCAGGCATCTTGGGAAACTCCTACCAGCAAAAGCTCGGAAGGTCCGGGTCGAGGTTGCCGTCGCGATCCAGGATAATCAGGCTGATCTTGTTGTAGGCGGCTTTTTCAAGAATTGCGATAAATTCCTGCGAGAATCCTTCCTGTTTGATTTGCTTTTTGTCTGAGGCCAGAAACTCATCGAAATCCTGAATCAGGGTCACTTGACATCCTCCCGGCCGTGAACAGACCGGGATTCCAAGGATCAACGGCTGCCGCCGGCCTCTTGCGAGGCTGGTCTTACGCGGCCTCCCCTTCCAGGCGATGCCCCGCCTGGTGAGCGATCAGGCGCAGGCCTTCCCGCTCGATGTTGATAGCAGCGTTTTTGTCCCGGTCGTGATGCGATCCGCACGACGGGCATTCCCAGGTCCGGTCCCGAAGCGACAGCTCCCGGTGGACATGCCCGCAGACTGAACAGGTCTTGCTGCTCGGGAAGAAACGGTCGATCTTGACCAACCGACTGCCGTTTTTCCGGCAATGATGGGCGAGAATGTCGACGAACTGGGCAAAACCCAGATCTGAGGCCTTCCGGCCCCAAAGGGATTTCATGCCGGTCAGGTTCAGATCCTCGATGCAGATCACATCGTATTTCCGGGACAGGGCGCGGGCGGTTTGATGGTGAAATTCCCGCCGCCGGTCGGCGATTTGCCGATGCAGTCGCGCCAGGGACAGTCGGGCTTTTTTGCGTCCGCCGCTCTTTTTCAGTTTCCGGGATAGCCGCTGGTTTGCTTTTTTAACCCGCTTGAGTTCCGATTTCAGCGGCTCGGGCATCTCGACCGTCGTTTCGTCGGAGCCGGTAAGAAACCTCTTCAGCCCGAAATCGAAGCCCGCAGTTCGACCTGTCGCGGCTTTGATCGGAGCGGCATCTTCCGTCTCGACGGAAAAGGTGATCCAGAAATCACCCACGCTGTCTCGGCCAATGGTCACGGTCTTGACCTTACCCTCGATAGCGCGGGATTGGTGAAAGCGATAGACGCATCCACCAACTTTCACCTTGCCGGGAGAGATCAGCTTCCACCCGGCCTGCTTCAACGTGAAGGAGCGGTACTTGACGCTTTTGCGGAAAGACGGCGGCCGCACCACCCGTTTCGACTTCTTTTCTTTCCGCAGCCGGTACGCCTTGAAGAACAGTTCGTAGCCCCGCTCGATCCGTTCGATCACGTCCTGAACCGCCTGGGAACCCAGATTCTTCCATTCCGGGCGGAGGTGATTGCGGAGATAGGCGATCCTGGACTTGAGCCGTTTCTGGTTCAAATGCTTCCGGTAGCGGCGGTAATACCGTTTGTGCAGGGCGATACAGTGGTTCCATATCTGCCCGGCGATACGCCGCTGCCGATCCAGACGCCGGTTCCGGTCGGCGTGATAGAGCTTATATTTGAACGCTTGACGTGCCATGGACATCATTATATCATTGGTCTATGAATACATCAACCGAGTTACGACATGGAAGAAGCTGTGTTTTTCAGCTTCATGTGCATTTGGTCTTTGTCACGAGATACCGGCGCGGCATCTTCTCGCCGTCTCATTACGACACCATGCGGGAGGTCTTCTCCAACGTCTGCGCCGACTTCGGCGCGGAGCTGATCGAAACGGACGGGGAGAAGGATCACGTTCATCTGCTGGTGAACTATCCGCCCACGGTCCCCGTCTCGAAACTGGTGAACAGCCTGAAGGGGGTCTCCTCGCGGTTGCTGCGGAAGCGGCACCCGGAGATCGAACAGCACTACTGGAAGGGCGGGCTCTGGTCGCCGTCCTATTTCGCGGCGTCCTGCGGCGGCGCGCCCCTGGGTGTTATCCGTCAATACATCGAGAACCAACGGGCCTGACGGCCCGGCACCTTATATCCCGGCCGTGAACTGACCGGGTTTTACGGTGCGTCAGATAATAGCCGTATTCATAGGCTTCAACGCGAAAAGGAAGCCCGTTAAGACAGGTTGAAGCAAAACGAAGGCAGCTATCATCTTTTTCCGTAATATTGCCGGTGCTCAGATCGTATGCCCTGCGGAGATTTGCTGGAGTGATTGTTTGTGTCAAGATGTTTGGCCTCCTGTTTTTTTGAAAACGCTGCGAATAAACCTTTAGCTTTTCTTTGAACGTTATCGAGCAAGCCACTCATCAAAACTTAGCAGCGGCTCTCCGGTGGCAATGTCGAGCCCCTGTCCGTTGTCTGCCTGCTCGCGGTAGATTTGATACTCCTGCTCAAGCGTGTCTCTGGTTTTGGTTTGCCAGCAGAAGCCGATATCTTCCTTAATGCTCATAAGAATACAATACTCTTTTTTAAATAAAAAGTCAATCTTTTTTAAAACGATTTAGGAATTTATTTTTCGTATTCGGCTCCCGGCACTGACTCCGATACGGGGGCATGGCATGATTTGCAACGAAAAGCATCCCAGCCGAGATCGGGTTCATCTGGGTAGAACACACGTTTTCCGTCGCCTCGCCCGAGGTTGCCCTCCCTTTCAATTAGGACCGGCTGTCCGCAGCAGCAGCGGCTTTTTTCGATCTTGCGTTTTCTGCCGGTATGTTGGTCGACCTCGTAGAAGCAGTCTTCAGAGATCTTTTCTACGACCTGCCAGTCCGGAATTGCTATACTGGGGCCTTGGGTGCGCCTGGGAGAAGGATTTGGGTTGGCAGCATCGTCTGCGGCGTTTTTGTTGGCCTTCATGGTGGTTTCCTCCTTTTTTGTGATTGCGGCGTATTTTCTTTGTCTTGTTTCGACCGGGAAATTATCTGGATGCAGCGCTTCTCTCTTCGGTTGAGTCAAAAGGGTTGTCATAGATCAGGGGCAGCACGCCACGAAGATGAAGCCTGCGCAATGCGGAGGCCATCATCTGGGTTTCGCTTCGGAGGTTTTTTTGTTGATGGCAGAAGGCGGAATTTCTTGACCAGCAATTTCCATTCGGCCCAACGACCTGACGCGGCTTGCCTTTTTTGCCGACAATAACCAGCCCCCATTTTTCCGGCAGATCTTGCGGCTCAATCACGCCTTGCGGGCAAAGGTAGAAGCGAAAAGTTCCCATTCCGAGATGTGGATTCTTTCGGAATTTCTTGTTTTTGTCCGACAAAAAATCCGCCCGCGTGGCCTTGCATTCGACCAGGATCGTGTAGTCGCTCTTCCACCCGATGGCATCGGGAATTTCGCCACTATGGGTGATGGCTTTAAGTTCCGTGAAGGCGAATGAGCAGCCTTTTGAGCCCAAAAGCCACCGCTCGGCTATCTGGATAAGTTCTGCGTGGGTCATTTCTGTTGACATCCTCCCGGCCCTGAAGTGACGGGGCTTTACGGTGTGAATTGGTAGAGTTCAGGGTTTTTCGGCACGTCACACCCCGACTTCTGGGGACATTCGCCACAGGCCTCGGCATCGTAGACCGGGCCGGCCGTCTCACAGCCGCAGCCATACATCATCCCGGCCGAAGCGAGCTTGACGTTGCAGCAGTTGTGGCAGATACATTCGGTGTGTTTCATGTCTAAATCCTTTCTCAGGTGATTGGTTCCGTGTTTCTTCACGCTTAAATGGAGGTGGATTCCGAGCAGATCTTCGTCACACGCTGACAGGTCTCAATATCGAACATGCCGATATGGCATTCATCGAAAGCAATGCCCAGTTGGTCTGCAAGCCATCTGTATCCAGCGCGCCTGGCGCGGCCATTGCCGCACTCTTCTCGCCGGGCTTTCTCTTTCCAGAGGGGGTCGAAGGCGTCGTGGGCCTTTTTCTTCCACTTGCGCAGATCTTTGTCTGCCAGGCGCCCAAGCGGGTCGGTGGTTCCCGGGTGACACCCCACATACGCATCGCAGGGTCGGCAAAGGTAGATCGGACCATAGTCCCTGCCGCCGTAAACCTCTCTGGATGAGGTCAGGTGTGACTGTTTGCCGCAATACGGACAATCGAGCTTGACCATGCCTTTTCCTTCCCTTATGCGACCTTGCGCAAAACAGCGTGAGGAATGTGATGAAACTTGATTCCCGGGCCAAAATACAGGCGGCGTGAGGCGTAGATATGGTATGGGCGTGCAACGCCCAGCGCTCTCGCTTCTCGGACGATCTCCCCGAAAACCTCACGGGTCAGCACCGAAGCCCCCGGCCTGTCGCCCCAGACCAGAAAATGGCCCTGCCCGTTTTCGCAAAGAGCAAAGAGATAGTTGCCCCGCCGAAACGAGCTGGATCTGTGCCCCAGCCAAAATGTTCGCAGAAAATCAATCACGTCCTGCCTTGTTTTTTTCATGCCCCACTCCTTTGTTTGAGATGCAGGGCTATTTTACATCACGCTATATAAAAAGGCAATTTTTCTAAATAACAATTCTATACAAAACCACCGTAAATACTGAGTCCCACTTAGACATCAGTGCAGAGTCTTTTCCCATACGCACTTCTGGTTCTTTGTCTGTCTTACTTCGACCTTATGAGTGCCTAATTCGGTGTGGCAGGTTTGGTGCTCTTCTGCATAGCGGGGACTGATCAGGTATTGGGCCACCGTGGTTGCTTTGCGTAAAGTGGGTGCGGGCATCGTGGAGATCTGCTGGCCGGCACGGTCGAGAAGAACCGCTTCATACTTGAACATAGGCACTACTTCCTTTCTGGTCGCTGTGAGAGTGGATATTTTGAGGCAAGGATATCGTGTATTGGTCCGGGGCTACCGTTTAAAAAGGGCGGTTTTTCTGCTTTATTTAAAGGAGGTTCCCGGGAGGGATTTTTATAGATTTGAAGTCAGAGATTACAATTTTTCAAAGACGAGAAGGGATATTGTCTACATACCGGAACCGTGCGCATCTGGGGCGTCGTATCGAGGTCCTTTTTGGGCCAAAGTGTTATTTTCGGGATAAAAGTTCTGCCACCATAAACGGCCAAAGAAAAATCAAGATCAGAGCTACAAAAAACTCAACAACAGCGTTAAATTTCTCAGGATATTCCTCTTTAAGCGAAGCCAGTTCCCTTGAATGCTGGGCGAGAAGATCCCCGATTCGGCCGTGTTGCCAAATTTTTCCCATCACAAGCATTGCCGTTGTGAATCCAGAAAAAAGATAGAGAAGAATAAAAAAGCTCAAGACATAAACTCCTGATCAGACAAGAGGTTTCAAACAAAGACTCATGATCCTTCTGCCTAGATGTTCTGCCTGGATGTCAAACCTTTGCTCAAGAAGTCAGCACTGTCCGAGCGATATCTCTTTGTCAGATGAATTCTTAAATTCTAGGCTATCCGGATTCTGTGATTGAAATAGGCTAAAAATCTCCTGCTTCGATTTTTTCAATGAGTGTTGGTCCAGCCTTGATGACCGGCGCAACTCACCCTTCGCCCTCCAGTTCGTGCATTTTCCGAAGCTTGACGCAGGCGACCTCCTGCAATCGGGCCTTCTCTTCCTCGCTGGCCCGAACGCTAGTGTTCGCTATCCAGGTCTCGATCAGGTCAGCTTCGGCCAGGACCAGGGGCCGGCCTTGCCGCGCAACGGCCGCAGCGTAATCTCGGCACAGACTGTCCTGCTCGCAGGCGGCGAAGGCGGCCACGCAGCGGTGCTTGTTTTCCGGGGCATCGAGGGGGATGAGTTGCCGGAGGTCCCTCTGAATTTTCGTCAGGCGATCACCAAACCAGGCGGCGGCAACTGCGACTGCGACTGCGACTGCGACTGCGGCTGCGACTGCGCCTGCGACTGCGGCTGCGCCTACGGCTGCGACTGCGACTGCGGCTACGGCTGCGACTGCGGCTGCGACTACGCCTACGATTGCGACTGCGGCTGTGCCTGTGACTGCGCCTACGACTGCGATTGCGACTGCGATTGCGACTACGCCTACGATTGCGACTGCGATTGCGACTGCGACCTGTTCTCCCGTCAGCAAGCTGCTGCTGTAGAGCCACAAGAGAATCAGGGCGCTGAGAACGATGACGATCACGGAGAACAGCCGCGCCCACAGCTTCATCTTGGAGGTGGTATCGGTGAGGTGTTCGCGTTCCTGGTCAATGGCGGCTTGGGTCGGCGGGGCGGTGTTCAAACCGAAGGTTATATTCATATTGTGCTCCTGTTTTAGCTCGAAGAATAGCCTATTTCAATCACTTGTTCCGTTTTTAAGTTCGGGGACACATAAAGGGAATCAATCATGGATTTTGGACACCCAAATTCTAAAGGGTTTGCACCAAAACAGCGTACATGATCCAACGCGAATTCTACCAATTCGCGTTAAGTAACATTTTTAAATGGTCAAGAAGCAACTTAAAAGGCAAATAAATGTGATCTATAACCGTCTTTTTGCGATAAGGGAACATCAGTTTTCATTACAGCTACGAGGAACCCCATTTTGATCGACAGCGACTGTCAGGGCCAGGCCCCGGCTTTTTGAAAACTGGTAGTAAAGAATTGCGTCCCTGCAAATCCGGGAAAAATTCATAGCTTTAACACCTTGGGGCCACTTTTTTTCTTCGCAGCTTCTTACCTTTTTATTGGTCAGGTAATCCGGGGTTATCCCCATCTGGTAACCACTTCCGATGAAAAGATATTGAGTTCTATCCAGACAAACCGTTTCCTCGCGGTATTTGTTTAGGCCGGATGAATCTGTAGACCATACTTCCGAAGCATCGTACTCCCTGGAGAAGAAGGGTTCTTGGTCGCCGGGAAAGAACACTCCAAACATGACGAAAATCAAGGCCAGAGCGCAACCAATCATCACCACCATACCAATCGCCTTACCTATGCTATGAATCAATCTTTTTCTCCTTTTTCTTTCATAAAAAGCTTGAGCGCTCCTTCGTAATCAGGATTGCAGTCTCGGCAGCGCCAGTTATCCCAAAACTTTTGAGCTTCGCGATATTCATCCCAGCTGATATCCCAGCAAAGATGGACTCCACATTCTGAGCAAACAGGTGTGTAGCCTCCCAGCAAAGTCGAATTGAAAACTCCAACAGCCATTTCAACACGAAGTTGCGGGAGTTACCTCCCACAGATCATCGCCCCGGTAGGTCGCCTGGTGCGGGGAGATTTCGTTGTAGATTTTTGCGATCGTTTCGCCATCAAGAGTGTCGAGGTGCGACAACAGACTTTGTTTGAGGGTTTTGCTGCAAACGATTATGGGTCGACTCATGCGCGCGCTCCTTTCTTTCGGGGGTTAAGGGTTGTTGAGATTTCTATACTTTTACGACCGAGGCTGTGTCTGAACCCGAGACGAACTCAGCCTCCTTGCGGCAGCAGTGGATCAGCAACACATGATCCTGGCCGTGATCTTCGGCCCCCATAAAAGCTGGCGTCACCCAGTCCATATCGGTCGGCCTCCGGGTTTGCTTGTAGTAGCCGGTGACCCGGCAGGAGCGCTCTTGCCCGTTGGGGTCGATGACGCGAAAGCGCGCGGCGATTGGGGGTGCGAGTTTGCGAGATATGCTCGGCATAGGGACTCTTTTTCCTTTACTTAGGCAGCGCGGCTTCAGGAACCTTGTCGCTAAACTTGTTTATTTTCTCGGGCCGGGCCAAAAAATACGACAGGCAGGCGTCGTATCCATCACTCATCACAGCGGCATAACCGGCGCGATGGTCGCCGTTGAGGATGTAGAAGGCCTGCATCTGCCCGAAAACCAACGCAGTCGTGTCACAGCCGTAAATGGCGTGGTCATGGTTGTTGTAGCTGATGTAGAACCCATCTCCCTCGATAACGGTATTCGGTACTGGATAGATCATAACTGCCTCCTTTGTTTACAAGGGTCACTATGCAATAAATAATATAAAAAGTCAACCTTTTTTATTTAACCTTCTACCCTTTTCATTTTTTCAAAAATATTTTCTGAAAATGTTCACACCCCGGAGAATGTTTATTTAGAAGCGGGGAATGGGTCCCTTTCAATAACAAAGGAGAGAAAAGATGCAGAATTTATTTCAGGTTGTATGTAAAGGACTGGATGTTTATCAGGATGTCTTGATGAGACGGTTCCCTGACTGCTGGGAGGTTCTTTATCTCCCGGGGCTGTTGTCTGGGGCGTGTGGCGGCGGATATCTGTTGGGTTTGGTGGTTGGATGGTTCTGAGTCAGATACAGACTGTAAACCCCGCCGGACTTTAAAGGATGGGGCTCTGTGGTGGTCTGAGCTGTGGAGCTTGGGGGTGGCGCAGCCGGCCCGTCTTGCAAAGAATGGCCGGCTGCGCCTTAAATCTTGATAGGCTGTGCAGAGCTTGCCTTGTACTACTGCTTATAAGCCAGGTCGCATCGCAGACACTGATCGGATCTGCAGTCATCGGCAGGTACGAGCCCGCAGGGGACATTTTCAATTCTGGTCAGGTTGATGATGTTGATTTGATCGGATGATCGTCCGCTTTCTTCGGCCAGTTTTTCGCGAAGGTCGGTAATTGCCAGAGCAGTTAGTCCGCCCTGGACAGTGAGGGTTTTGTCCGCATATCCCACGCCTCCAACGTCGGTGGGAAACATCCAGGCGATGTGCCAGGTCTGGGTTTTTGGCATAGATTAGTTCCTTTCTTTAGCTCTCTTTTTTATGATCCAAAACAAGAGAGATGCGCTCGGCTGTTTTTTTGCCAAGGCCTGAGACTTCTGTCAGATCCTTCTGTGTTGCGGCGAAAACCTCTCGGGGAGACCCGAAGTGCTCAAGCAGACGTGCCGCGGCCAATGGCCCGACCCCGGGAAGGCCTTCAAGCAGGAACTGGCAGGCAGTATCTGGGGCCTTGGGTTTTGCGCCACGCAAAGGGATTTCATAACCAAGGCCTGTCTGAAGATGCTTGGCCAGGGTGTAGATCATTTGCGCGCTGTGGCGAACTGAGGGCACGGGGATAATCTGGATATTCTCAAGCGCAACCAGGTAGCTTAAAGCCCCTACCAGGGCATTGGGGTGAATTTTGGAGCGGGTAGCAAAGATGTCACCCTCAATCATGATGATCGCCCGGTCGAAGGAAGACTTGAGGTAGCGCACTTGTTCAAACAGGCGCTTGTCGCGAATGAGACTGTTGACGAAATCAACCGCTTCCTTGCGCTCGACGCCAACGCCTTCGCCGACGATGAAGTCGGCTGCTTCAAGGTCTCGGTAGGACAGAGAAACATCTTCTCGAGAGGCGAGATCGCGGCAGATTCCGCAGCGCTGCTCGCGCATGTCGGCGACAATGGTCAGCATACTGGGCGTCCTTTCTTTCTCAGGCGTAAAAGACGGTCTTGCCAAGAATCTCATGCGGTGCTTTGGAAAAATGGCGCCGCTGGATTGTTGCGCCGATTCCCGGAAGATCGTTGATTCCCTCGACGCAGTTTCTTTCTCCGTCCCAAAAACGCGCGACAAAATACTCATCGAGAGTGCGGGTAAAACTGTCCCTGACAAGAAGATGGCTGCTCACCTCAAAAGTTTTTTCCGCTACAAAATGGAAATAACCTGAAGGTTTGCGTGCAGCCGGGTGAAAAGTTTCCGAACGCTCTAATTCCAGCCGTGGGGGATTTAGCGTACACAGCCCGTCATCACTGAGGAACCAGAAAGCCGGGGTGAAAGTCAGGGTCAGACAGGCTCCTGCGTTGTTTTCCCAGACCTCTACGAAATAAAGAGGTGAAGCATCCGGAGATGGCGCGGCAGGCAAGGGGAATCTTTCCCTGAAATACCGAGGAGTGCCGACTTGCCATTGGGCATTATGGGTGCGCTCACAAGGGGCATTTAGTTCGGGCATTGGCGTCTCCTGTTATCCTTCCGGAAGGTCTTCTTCAGGAGTGTCCCAAGGAAAAGGTTCATGGCGGGCAAATTCACTGTTTTCCTCGAAGATCTCTTCCGAGGGGAACATCTCAGTCCAGTAGATTACAACATCGCCTGAGCGCTCGCTTTCAAAGGTGTCCGTGCTGCGCTGGTACTGGCGTTCGCCTACGACATAGACAAAGCGGCTGCCGGGCGGAAACGTGTGGCCACCAGCAGTCACGGTTTTTTGGATTTCGATAATTTCCACAGCGTTGAGAAACCGCTCATCTCGCCAAAAATCCTGACCGCGAGCAAGAATGTCCTCAACGAGTGAATCGAATTTTTGCGGATCAACGGTTGTGACATAACTTTCCTGATATCCCATCTTTGCCTCTTTTCTTTTCGGGTTGATTGATAAGAGAGTCCGTCTACGACAGACGGACTACACCTCAAGGGATTCGAGTCTGAATTTTCCCTGACATTCGCAGCAAGTGTATTCAACTGAAATCCCCGTCCATTTTGCAGGCTCGTTGGGGGTTCCGAATAGAGCCAGACCAAGGTCGTCTTCGGCCAAGCAATATTGCGTTTGATTGTCATTGTACGGATATTGATTCAGGTGCAGGCGCTTTTTGCAGTGAGGACACATGACTTGCACATCGTAAGAGACGATTCCTTCGACGCCCGGCGCTGACACACGGGAGGATTTATCTTCACTGTTCTGCGTTTTTGTCATTGGCTTTTCATCCTTTTTGTCGTCACTTTATTGTGTTGCAAACAGATCCATCTGCGAATGCAGTGTCGTCTGTGGGCTCTTTTTCTGGCGATGGACGCTGGCTGCTGAATCTTTTTTCTCACATTCTTTCTGAAGAGGATAGTTGAACTTTTTGGTTTCGTGCCCGACAAGCTTTTTGAGATTGAGCCCTATGGTTGCGTAAAGAGCCTCAACGACCTTTGAAATGACCGACTGCCCGAGAATTTGGTGAGCCAGTGTGTTTGAACATCCTTCGACCAGCTTGGGGTTGATTCCCTTGACCGCAGCATGCTCACGCGGAGTCAGAAGCCTTTTGAGGCGTGGGTTGTTGGGGTGTGCCAGCAGAGGATCTGTTGAGCCACCTTTATGGTAGCCTGCGCGAAGGGTGGCGATGCGGGGGCTGTCTGCGGCAAAAATCTGCATCATGAATCCTTTGCCGGCCGCCTTGTCGCGCTGCTCCTTTTTGTGCAGGTAATCAAAGGTGCGCCAGTTGGGGGCATCTTCAGGGACAGTCTCGAGGATCTCGCCCAGTGTTGCGGGTTTGGGGCTGATGGGGGAAAGCCCTTCCAGCAGATTTGGCAGTCCGGATGAGACAGCCACAAGAAAGAAGCGGTCCCGGTTTTCCAGTGCACCGTAGTCGTTGCCGTTCAGAACCTGCTCGTGGAGGGTATAACCCCACTCCTGCAGGCAGGCGCGGATGACGGCCATCGAGGTTGTGTTTTGGTATTCCGGCACGTTTTCAAGCTGGACAATAGAGGGGTTGGCCCACTTGACGACATTGAGAAACGAGTGGAAGAGGTGTCCGACCTTGCCGGCCTCGGCGTTCTTTAGCTTTTTCTTGGAACGTCCGGCGCTGGAGGCATCCACGCAGGGCAGCCCTGCGATCAGGATGTCTGCTTCCTTGCCAATATCTGCCGGGCGAATATCCTGCATGGGCCCGCAGTAAAACTTGGAGTCCTTGTCGGCCCAGACACGGTTGTTGCGCAACGATGTCTCCAGATACTCAGGTTCGATCTCGCAGGCAAAACCGAGTCTTGTTTCGACGCCTGAGATTTTGAGGCCTTTATGCGCTGCGGCATCCATTATGCCGCCACCGTGAGACAGGGAGGCAGTAGAGAGGCAGAGATTGCGCTTGAGTTTCCCCAGAAGGCGTGATTCGCGACGGGCCTTGGCGGCTTCGTCCGGGTGGATCTCGATAATGATCTTTCCCGGGTAGAAGGTTGCCTTGATGCGCTCAACGCGACCGAAGATTTCATCCACGCTCTTGTTGGCGATGTCAAGGACGGGCAGATCTTCCCCGTTGCGCGATTTGCGCGAAATCGTGGTGTCGCCGTTTTCGGCGATTTCAAGGGTGAGGGTGTGCTTGTCGGCATCGAAGCTCTTTTTCACTTTGGCGCCAACGGCAAAGGCTGCACGCAGCAGGCGTCTGCCCTCGAACCACAACCGGGCGGTGCCGCGCTTATCACGGGAAACTTTTGAAATCTGAAAACCAATAGGGGCGGCAGAGATGGAATTGTTCACGACGACCTCCTTAACGAAAGTGAAGTCATCGTATCACATTCTAAATAAATAAACAAGGTTTTTTATTTAACCTATATGCCTTTTCAAAATATAGTAGAGAACTGCACGTTGGCACTTCTTTTGTTCACCGGCTGAGTTCATGGCGCACAATGTCTGCCACGCACTGTCTCCACTGCGCCTCGGCAGTTCTTTCGTCTTGAGCGCAGGCCCCTGCCTTCCACGATGTATGGTCTATCTCGGCCATTTCGTTTTGAAGTCGGGCGGCAATCCGTTCAGCTGCTTGTGAATAATCCGTAGAATTGGGATTGCTGCTGGCGATGCAAGTAAGGCTGTACGGGTGACTCCCGCAGGCTTTGCAAATAATCCCTTTCATTATCACCTCGAATTCTCTTGGTTTATTTTTTCGATCCACTCTTCCACGGTAAGCCCCCTCCTCGCAAAAATTATCCACAGCTTTTGTGTAAAACCCGGTTTATCGGCAGCCCAAACACGGCCGCTTTTCTTTTAATCTCAAGCTATCTAGCTCTTTGCCTAAAAAATGGGCGGTTTCTTTTTTTGTGTCCAAACTATCGCCTATTTTATTTTATTTTGCAACCCTTTTTATTTAACTTCCATTCTTTAAGGCTTTAAATATTAGGCATACGTTTCCTTTGTGTATTTTTGTTGTCAAACTCAGACAGGGAGGGTGGTTGATTCAAGGGAGGATCGAAGATGTTTTCCTCAAAGATAGCTGAAGGGTGTTGGGGTTGTACGACAACGGTTTTTGCCAGCTTGTCGTGCCACCCCTGCTTGCGGGAATCAAAGCCGACCCATAGAAGTCCAAGTCCTAGCGGGATTGTGGCCACAATGTATCCCAGGTAGCGAATCAGCAGCTGCGAAAAGCTTGGGACGCAGCCGGTTTGAGCGTCAACAATCTTCATTTTGAACATCATTTTACCAGGGGTGGCCTGTAGCGTGCTCCAGAAAACAAGGGTCAGGGCTGCGGGGATTACCCAGTTGAGAAAAAAGCCCGACCACCCAGCATGTCCCTGCATAACCAGGTGGAGAAAGCCTTGTTTGCCGTAAACAAGGAAGGCTGTTGACATTAAAATCAGGGCGAAGAGAAGTGAATCGATCATGGTGGCCTGGACCCGGGCCCAGAAACCGGCGTAGCGCAAAGCTGAGTGGGACATAGAGTATCCTTTCTTTTCCGGTAGATGTTTTTACCGAGTCTATGTCAGACATCCTCTTTTGAATCCCTTAAATAAACCTTTATTTTAGGCCTATTGACTCCCTTTACAGGTTATTTATCCTTTTCATGATCTTTTCGGCCCGACGTACCCGCTCCTGCTGTTTTTTATCCCAGGGCCAAACGAGATTGCCGTTTTCGGTGCGGATTTTCTCAATCCATGTTGCTGAAGACTCATCATCGATTTGGCTCAGCAACGCTTTCTCATCTTCAAGAACCTGCCGTCTTGTTTCGAAATCATGGGCGCTGCCGAGTGCTTCGTTGATTTGTGTAAAGCTGGCTCTTTCCTGAAGAGATCTGGAGCAATAAAAAGCCCAGTCAATAAAATCTTTCCCCCAGGGCATAGTCTCCCATAGATGGTAGCCAAGTAGATCGAGATATCCTTGAGCCTGATCTACGTTGCCGAATGTCGTAGGGTGCCAGAAACTATGTGGCGTAATATTTCTCCCGGTCAGCCCTTCTGCAATATAAGGGTTTCTGGCAAATCCTTTTCGAAGGCATGTCAGGGCTTTCACAAAATTGCCTTCGAAAAATTCCAGTAAGCCCAGAGAATACCAACAGTAAGGATCCACCTGCGATGTTTCTTCCAGAAGTTCTCTCGCTTCCTGACACTTAAAGTGCAGAAGGTAGATGTCACCGAGAAGAAAACGGATACCCTGTCGGTCGTCAGGATCCCAGGCGAGGTGTCTCTCCATCATGGGCAGAGCTGATTTAAATCTTTTCTGCCAGAGGGCGCAAAGAATCAACCCTTGATGAATCCTAAAGAATGGACGATTGGAGAAGGACCTACCATCAATTTGTCCATTGAAGTTTTCAGGAATCAAGCTTGCGGCAACCTTGTATCCTTGGCGATACCAACGGGCAGCTTTCGAAAACTCATCATGTGAATATGGCGGCATGGAAAGAAGAGCCAGGTGAGCGTAGGCATCGACAAAATCCGGGTGTTCTTTGATCATTTTTCGCAATGCGCGAGAGGTATTCTCTTTATCCCCTGAACGCCCAAACGAGCCCCAGAGGTCATCGAACTCTTCTTCCAGTTTTATCCTTTGATCAGTGTGAGGTTCTACGAACTGCCCTTCCGACCCATCCTGGGAAACGATGAATTCGAGACAGTATTTTTCGGTGTCGCGCTCGGACATAGAAAACCTTTCGGCTTGGATGTGAGAGTTTGCAGGTTCGAGAGTGGTTTTTATCCTTATAGGCTAAAGGCGATACTATTTTAGTTTCTAAGTCGACCTGTTTTCCAGAACAAGGTGAAACGGGAGGTTTTTAGTTGGGCCAATCTTGCCCCAACCTGCGCTTCGGAGGCGCTACGTGATTCGCGGCCACTGTTTAATTTCGTCACCGAATACGACGCATCCACCTTTGTCGCGGCGGCCTCCCCACTGCTTGAAGAAGAACGGAACGCCCTGAGCTTCGCACTGCGCCCTGATGTTCGCCACCCATTCAGGTCGCATCGGTCTCGCAAGCGGCCCGGATTCACCACCTACGATCACCCAATGGATTCCGCCAAGGTTCAGCGGCCCCAGATCTTCCAGTAGCGGCTCGACACTCAGGAAGCGTACTCGCGCCTGAACACCTCGCAAGCGCTCAATACGCGGCAGGCCGTGCTTGCGGTTCTCAACTGTCACGCCAATCCACACGTTTGGGTATCCGGCCCCCCAGTCTTCCGGCAGGCAGTCGGAAATCCTCGACGCGCGCTTCGTCAGAAGCTGCCAGTCAAGGCTAGGCGTCTCCCGAATCAAGTTCCACAGCCTGTCACGTTCTCCGTCAGGTGCGTTTGTGTCTGCCCAGTCGCACATGGAGCCGCAGAACACGCGGCGGCGCTCGCCGTTGGCTTCGGCTTGCTTCTGCCAGCGGCGCGGCTTGCGCCAGTTATCGCCGCTCATGGTGCGCGGCGTTTTGTCCGGCCCCCAATGGTCTCCCCCAGTGCGCTTGTCCAGGCTCTCGGCGTAGCAGTGATCGCAGCCGGCGCCAACCTTGGAACAGCCCCACCACGGGTTGAATGTGCTATCGGTCCATGCAATTTCGGTTTCTTCTGCCATGTCTTTCTCCGGTCAGATCGTGCCGCCGAACAAGGCACTGCGTTTGACTCGATTTGCTTACAAATGAGTTTTTATTGTCTGGCATCAAGGATCTGACGAATTTCTTTCGCCATCTTTTCCCGACCAAGCCTCACTCCGATGAAGTAGGATTTGATGGCGAAGTCCAGCGCCTCGAAAATATGGTCGTCCGTCCAATCCTTGTCGAACCGGTACAGTGTGTTTCCATCATGGTCTATCAGGACCGCACTTTGCGGATAGTCCGGGTGGTTGCGGTCAATTCTGAAATCGTTTCGGTTTTTGGAGGGGTTCATTTCGTAAATACCTCGCAAGGAAGCCTCTGGTTTCATCCAGGGGAGGATTTGCCGGACGATAGTCGTCTGCTGGGTTTGCCTTAAATCGTGCGCGTATCATATTGCCCTCAAAAATCGCACAACAAAGCGTTCAACCGGATAAGCCGGTTAATATCGCGTTAGGCAATTAATATCCGCCGCGTTTTTCACTGAGGTATTTGGCGAGAGCGGCATACGCTTTTGCAAATACCAGTGCGCGATCGCACCCGCTTTCATGCACCACCGGGTCTCCATCAGAACCTCGCAAGGGTACTCCCTCCAGAGGGGGCGTAGCCGCTTGGGTGGAGGGGAATTGCGATCCGTTGCCAGACGGACAGCTTTAATACGCATAGCCGTCTGCTCGATGGATCGCTGTTAAATATTTCGGATGGACATCAAATATCTGATCCTGTGTCGTGAGCCGATAGGACGGTCTGCCTCTGACAGCAATCCTTCCTGTGTGCCGCCCGGCGAATTTACCTTTTGGGACACGCGCCGCAACGATATCCCCTGTGCAAAACCCGCTCTCAGAAGACACCTTCTTGGCACCCGTTCGGGGAAAGCCGTACTTGTCCATCCGGCACATCTGGCGACTGCCCCGCCCGGTGGCCTTGATGGACAGCGCTACCTGACCGGGCTGGAGCCGTACCGACGCACCAGACTCACCCACACAGGCCGCGTCAATCCAGTGGGCTTTCGGGTAGCGCTGACCGGTGCGATTAAACTTGGTGCGCCCGCCCGACCAGAAGGATATGGGCAGCTCCAGCGTCTTGAGGGCCTTGCCAATGGCGTAGCGGGTGGCATTGACCGCCGCCGCATCCTTGAGCGGTCGCTTCAAACCGACAAGGATCTTTCGCAACACCTCCGGCCGATCCGCCAGAAACTCCTGCACCGCGCGGCTGCCTTTCTTCTCGTTGCAGGGTCGGCACGAAAGCGTCAGGTTACTGGCCCGGTCGGAGCCGCCCCGACTTCTCGGAACCACATGCTCGACTTCGAGCGGGACGTTTTCGGCTCCACAGTACGCACAACGGCGCTGCCACTTCTCCAACAGATATTCCCGCAGTTCGTACCCGGCGAGCGTTCCCTGCTGGTATTCGACGCCACGGATCTCCGGGTTGTCGACCTTCTGCGTGTCGAAGCGCACAGTCTCCACGGCAATGTTGGCAATGGGGCAGAGGCGTTGCAGGCGCTTTGCCCAACTGTGTACGTTATCCACTCTGGATTGCAAAGATGGCGGCAGCCACCCCTTGCTTCTTGTGCGGTTGTTGAAGCGCGGCGCACGGTAGCGGGTCTTGCGGCTTCTTCTGGATCTACGCAGGGCACGGCGGGTGCTGAGTGCTTTCTTGATGGATGCGCCTCGATGTTGCAGCTCAGCTGCGAAGATAACCGCTGCGCCGTTGTCCTTCTGCTGAACCAGGGCAACGCCGGTAGTTTTGCTGCCCGGGTCGAGTTTCAGCTCCACTGGCTGCGTGCTTCCGCCAGTGCGGTCTTTGAGAATAATGGTGAACGGGTAGCGGCGAATCACCGCTGCCTTGCCACCACGCAACAGCATTCTGGCCCGTGCCGGTGAGCATGGGGAAAGGGGTTGTTTGTTGTTGTCCAGCACGAACACACGCTGCATCGTTGTCCCTTGTTAAGTTACCGGGCTACCCCGGTGGTTCTCGCCTTGCGGCGGTCATGTTACCCTCGGCAATGTTAATCGGCGGTTTTCTATATCTGCGACACTGGCTTAACCCGGTACACCTGTTTAATCGCAGATCGCAGAGCTTGGAACTGGGTGGGCATTCCAAGGTGCCTATGTATTCGCCGCTAACGTAGCCCCATCAGCGGTCTCTCGCTAGTGGCTGTGCCTGGTCAACTTGCGGACTTGCTTTCACAAGCCCCCACCATAACCGTTAGGTTTGGTGGCGGGTCGTTGACTGTGACTCCTGAAAGTTTTTGTCTATGGCGTACAGATGGATCGCTTCGTAACCGCTGTCTCTGGTCCGCTAAACCGCCGGCCCCTCTGGCATCGCAAACTCTTTGTAATGCGTGATGCTGTCGGTTTGCTCATCGAAGTCTCCGGTCAGGTATTGGTTTACTGGACAGACGTCCAAATCTTCCGCGGGGTCGAAGGAGATCTCTACGAGAGCAAGAAAAGAAGATTGTTCGTCGGTGAAGTGCCACACCGGCCGTCCGTAGTCGTCAACATCACAGTCGACCTCCTGGCGCAAACCGCGCACCCAGAACACGCCAGAGAGGGGTTCTTTCCCGGTAAATTTTTTCCAGTCGCTCATAAACGTCTCCGTTCTCGCTTTGTTATTTGCCGGTCCCTGCAGATCCAATCGCATCAGCGGGGACGGGTTTTATTCATCCGGGGATCACGATAGCCTTTTTGTTTTTTGTATCTTTTTTTTTGTTTTTTGTCAATCTTTTTTATATTATTTTATTAAGCCTATACCATCCTGTATTCGCCATTATGTTCGAGGTAATGTCTTGTTCGGACAAGTAAAAACTCCGGGGAGATCAATTTAAAGGTCAACCTAAGCGCTAATGTGTTTTGTGCAAAACAATCCCGTAGGAGACCTTGACACACTGGCTCGGTTGCTGGAAGAGGGGTACTTCTCTTAAAATTCCACATTGGTACTTCATCAAGACGATTTGCCGATCAACACTGAATCCCAAATACCTTTTTATTTTGGGTATTTGGAATCTACTGTTGAAAACATCTAGCTTCAGGGTTTCACCAGGGATTCCCTCTTGTTGAAAATCAGGAGAAATACCCGTCCTCGAAAAGTTGAATCAGCTTGAGAAGATCCACCCCGTACTCCACTACCGGCTCCTCGGCAGGGCCTTCCAGCCCGCGCTTAAATTCCTGGATAAATTCGTACCCCGACACGGGGCGTTGCCGAGGCTTCTTCCGCAGAGAGGGCGATTTCTTGATAGCCTGCTTCTCGAAGAGGAGCCTTGCCCGCAGAACCTCGAAGCTGTAACCACGACCCATTCGGTTGATTTGCCGGGCGATGGCGTTCAGCGACTCCGTGTAAGCGTTGGTAACGGGATTTTCGTAGTAGTTGAAGATTTCCTTGTTCCAGTTCCCCAGGGCGACTTGGAGATCACGAAAATCCTTTGCAACATCCGTGGGAAGAGTGTTTGTCCAACGGCTGGCGACGATTTCGGCGGCGGATCGGGTAGGCTGATCGTAAATCTCGAAAAAGCGTTCCTTGGCGTCGTAAGCGCAGCCCAGTTCAGGGAAAAGCGAGAACCATTTGCGGGCGTCCTTCTTTTCCTCATCCGACAGGGCGTGTTTTCTCTTCAGCAGCACGAACCTTTCGTTCTTCAATTTCAGCCTGGTCTTTTGATCGAGCCCCTTCCTGATCCTCTTGCGAACCCTCTCCAGCCCCTCGTTGGCCATCCGTAAGACATGAAACTTATCCACGACGATAAGCCGTCCGGGGAGCTCCTGAACGCCGAGCTGCCGGTACGGATTCCACATATCCATGACCAAGGTCGTGACCCTTCCCTTGTCCGGCAGGTTTCTGAAGTAATCGAGGAGATTGGCCTTCTTGCGTGACGGGAGCATGTCGAACAGGGCCAATTCCTTGATGTTGGTGAGCATGGCCCGGTAATCACCGATGATCTTCAGTTCGTCGATGCCAAGAACTTCCGGCGTCTGATATTTATGCTGACTCTCCTTCCGGGCCAACATATCGTCGAAGATGTTGCGAACCGTCTTGTTGTCAACGCCCACTTCCCGGGCCAGGGACATGAAAGTCTCGGTAAGACATCGATGCTCGATGTAATCGACCAGCCGCTTTGTCGCCTGGCGCTTCGGGTCGATGTCGGGCAGAGGCTCAAAGGCGGTCTTGCCGCAAATTTTACAGCGAAACCGCCGACGGTGAACCTCGATCATGGTCCGCTTACCGTGGATCGGCGTGTCCATGATGATCTGCTTCTGCGCCCCGTGACGATAGTAATCATCATGGCCGCAACCGCTGCAAGGCCTCGGCTCAAGATGTCCGTGGGCGGCAACAAAATAATGGTCCCCACAGTCTTCATAGTCCGTCACGCGCAAACAGGGCAGATTTAAGAGGTCGGTCATGATGAGATCGGACCTTTATGGTTAAAGTGTAGGCTCCGCCGTCGCCTTCTCCCGCAACGCCTCATAGAGATTCCCCGGTCCCAGCAGGACATCCTGCAACCCCTGCCGCACCTTTTCGCTGTTCAGGGCCTGGGTGCTCATGCTGGTGTGGGCGGTCAGGGCATCCATGATGGCGGCGAGGATTTCGTGGGCGAGATCCGGCGAGTTGGCGAATTGCTCCTTGGTGTTGCTGGCCGCTTGCTGGGCCAGGACTTCCGACTCCATCAGCTTGCCCTTGAGGACGTTGTTGACATAAACCAGCTTGTCGTCCTCGGTCAGATTCCCCTCGAACAGTTCGTTTACCTGGGCGATGATTTCCCGCAGCAGCGCCTTTTCCTTGTCCTGCACCGACCCTGCCCCCACCTCCGTCATCGGCTTGAGCTTTTCCCCGCCTTCCAGGGTCAGGGATTGCTGTTCGTGCTTTTTGAGGTTGTGATGGGTCAGGATCACCTTGGACAGATCGATCTCGTTACGCTCTCGCCCGTACTCCAGCAGGGGAATCAGCAGCCGGAAAAAGATGGCCCGTTTCTCGATGGCGGTGTTGCCGTAGTCGAAAATCTGGGAAAGGAAGGTATAGGCCCGGACAAAGCTCTGCATGTCGGACTTGAACAGCACCAGCGCATCCAGGGCGTTCTTGGCCTGTTCGGCGGCCGCCTTGTCCTTTTTCTTCTCGGCCGCGATTCGGGCGGCCCGGGCTTCCTTGTACTGTTGCAGCAGCCGCGAGGTGACCGGCTCGATGGCGGCGGTCAGATCCTTTTGCTTCGAGGCGGGATTCAGGTAGACCTCGATAACCCGGTCGATTTCAAAGTCGTCGTAGAACCCGGCGGCGTCCAGCTTGCTTCGCAGGTTGAAGATCATGTCCGGGTCGGTCACATTCTCCAGTTCGGCGTTCCCGTAGTAAGGCTTGAAGGCATCGAGAATGTCTTGAGGGGAGTTGACGAAATCGACGATGAAGACGTTCTCCTTGCCCGGATGGGATCGGTTGAGGCGGGAGAGGGTCTGCACCGCCTGGATGCCGGAAAGGCGCTTGTCGACGTACATGCCGCAGAGCAGAGGCTGATCGAAGCCGGTCTGGAATTTGTTGGCGACCAGGAGGATCTGGTATTCCCCGGTGTCGAAGGCATCGCGGATGTCGCGCCCGCGCAGGTTGGGGTTGAGGATCGTGCTTTTCTCGGTGAAGGGGTCGGCGCCGGTCTCCGGGTCTTTGACCTCGCCGGAGAAGGCGACCAGGGTGCCGATGGGATACTTCTGGGCCTTGATGTATTTGTCGATGGCCACTTGCCAGCGAACGGCTTCCTTGCGACTGGCGACCACCACCATCGCCTTGGCCTGACCGTCAAGGAGGCCGGCGACGTTCTCTCGGAAATGCTCGACGACGATCTGAACGCGCTGAGAGATATTGTAGGCATGGAGCCGTACCCAGCGCATGATCCCCTTGAGGGCGGCGCTTTTCTCGACCTGGGTGCTGTCGAGCTCCTTGCCGTCCTGGGCCAGCTTGAAAGCCAGGCTGTACGGGGTGTAGTTCTTCAGGACATCGAGGATGAAACCCTCTTCGATAGCCTGGCGCATGGTGTAGACATGGAAGGGCGCGGGCAGGTTGTCATGGGCGGCCTTCCGGGTCGGATCGGGACGGGTGCCGAAGAGTTCGAGGGTTTTGGCTTTCGGCGTGGCGGTGAAGGCCAGATAGGTAATACCCGAGTCGGCGGCCCGGGCGGTCATTTGCGCCACCAGCAGATCCTCGGTGCTGATCTCGCCGCCGTCTTCCAGTTCCATCAACTCCTCGGCGCTCAAGACCGCCTTGAGCTTGGCGGCGGCTTCGCCGGTCTGGGAGGAATGGGCCTCGTCGGCGATGACCGCGAAGCGTTTGCCTTCGGTTGCCGCCAATTCCTGCACGGCGCGCAAGGCAAAGGGGAAGGTTTGGATTGTGCAAACCACAATCTTTTTGCCGTCGGCCAGGGCCTTGGCCAGTTCTCCGCTTTTGGAACCCTGCTCGCCGCTGATGGTGGCGACGACGCCGGCGGTGCGCTCGAAGTCGAAGATGGCATCCCGAAGCTGGGCATCGAGTACCGTGCGGTCGGAGACGACCAGGACCGTATCGAAGAGCTTCTGGTGGTTTTCATCGTGAAGGTCGGCGAGAAAGTGGGCCGACCAGGCGATGGAGTTGGTCTTGCCGGAACCGGCGGAGTGCTGGAAGAGGTATTTGCCTCCCGGCCCTTCCGCGAGAATCGCCTGGACCAGCTTGCGCGTGGCGGCGAGTTGGTGGTAGCGGGGAAAGATGATCCCCACGACCTTCTTCTTGTTGTCCCGCTTGGTGATGAGGTAGCGGCCGATGATCTCCAGCCAGCTTTCCCGCTCCAGCACCTCTTCCCAGAGGTAGGCGCTGCGGTGTCCGCCCTGGGGGTTGACCGGGTTGCCGGCGGCTCCGTTGTCCCCTTTGTTGAAAGGTAGAAAGGATGTTTTCGGGCCAGCCAGCTTGGTCGTCATGTGGACTTCCATATTGCTGACGGCGAAGTGAACCAGCGCCCCGCAGGGGAAGGAAAGGAGCGGCTCTATCCCTTTGCCCTTGACCTTCGGGTTGCGGTCGAAGCGGTACTGGTCGATGGCGTCGTGAACGGACTGGGTGAAGTCGGTCTTGAGTTCGGCGGTGCTGACTGGGATGCCATTGAGGAAGAAGACCAGATCGAGGCGTTCCGGGCCGTGAGAAAGATAAACCTCACGAACAACCCGCAGCCGATTGGCCTCATATTTCTCCATCGTCTCCGGGTTGATCGCCAGGGCCGGCTTGAATTGCGCGAACAGCAACGGCTGGCGCAAGCCGATCATCTCGACACCGTTTCTCAGGACATCGAGCGTACCGCGATCATCCAGCGACTTCCGCAGGCGATCCAGAAGGACGGTTTCAGCCGAAGGCCCGTGGTTTTTGCTCAAGGCATCCCAGGCTTTCGGCTGGGTCGCCTGCACCCAGGCCACCACATCCGCCGGGAACAGAGCGCGGGCGCGGTCATAGTCTTGGGCATCCCCGGGCGCATACAGCCAGCCGTGGCTGCCTAAGTGCTCGCAGATTTCGTCAACGAATTTGAATTCTTTATGAAGAGTATTGACAGGCAAAACAGTTGTCATTATCCCCTCGCTTATAACCCGAGAAACTTTTTGAAGGCAGACCAGCCGAGGTCTTTCATCAGCTTCTCAAGGGTATTGGAAAATTCCCTGTTTTCCTTCTCGAACCGCAATCTGGCCCCGGTTTTGAAACCAAAATGGCGGAACAAGTGTTCAATAGAAGATTGTTCATCGTCCATGTCGCCAACAGCGACCCAATGTTGTACCGCGACGATAATTTCATGTTCGGCGATCTGGAGGCCCGAAACCTCGGACTCGTTTGATGGGTTTCCCTGCCAACGAACCCGGATGAGACTGAGATCATCATCTCCATCTGGATCTATGTAAGGGAGAAACAAGGTCCCGTCTGTAATTCTTTCCGCAGCGAACGTACCGTCAATTTTCTTGTGCTGAAAATGGGCCAAGTTCGCCAGGAAAGATACTATCCTTTCGCTCAAAGTTCTTCTCATGCCGGGCAATACCCTCTCACATCAATCTTCCCCGTCACCGCCGCCGAGATCATGGCCGTGCGGCGCTCTTTCATCAACTCGATGGCGTGTTGGGCTTCCTCGATCAGAGCGTCGATTTTGGTGGTTTCGCAATCGAGGAAGACGAGTATTGCGTCAAGTTCTTGAGGTGGTGGTACGGCAATCCGGATCGATCCAACAGTGTCTGTATTGAGGTTGAGTTGAGTCCCCATTTTCCCGAGGCCACCGTAACAAATACTCGCCTCAAATATTCTATAAAGCCACTGTTGGTCAATCTCCAGACGAGGAAAATAAACGAATCCGTCATGGATACAAGCCTTCATTCCTGTTATACAAGGTTTTCCGACCGACCCAGCAATACTGAGAAAAAGACTTCCCTTGTCAAGTTTGACACTCAGAGAACTGCCCAATTCAGATAACCGTTGAGTGGTATCAGTAAGCAATCCATTTGAAGCTGTAACATCTGCTATGCGAACCCAGGCGTATTCTCCATCATCATCAAAGTATTTAGGGTCATCTATCGGACGGGGTGATGCGCCTCGCTGGACAGGAGACAAGAACTTGATGGAAACAACTTTCCACCCTTCCGGCACCTCGCCCAGCCACTCCACCCCGGAATCCTTCATCCTCGCATTGGGATCAAGCCCCTTGGTGACGGCATGGGAGATTACCGCCTGGCGCTTTTCCTTGAGCAGCCCTATGAGCTTTTCCTGCTCGGCCACCAAAGCGTCGATCTTGCCGGTTTCGTGGTCGAGGAAGGCGGCGATGGTGCGTTGTTCGGGGAGAGTAGGGAATGTGAACTGCTCCATAAGGTATGACTGGGAATCAATGTTCTGTATCCCCGTTGTTTGCTTTATTGATGGAAAGTTTACACGACCGGCATAGAGGTGGCTGAACACGTAAAGTAAGAATTTACTGTCCCAATTTTCCTTGGGAGTCATCTTGGCCAGGAAATTAGATGTTACGGCGCTGTAGTCCTTGTCGAAAAGGACAACACAACCCACAAGTGTTTTTTCACCGCCACCTGATTTTTCCATCAGAAGGTCGCCAACTTTTAACAATCGAGGTTGGCTATCTTTTTCAGAAATAGCTCTATAGGTGAGCTTTTCGTCGCTAATACAGAGCTTTGTCCTATCGAAGTCGGCTACACGCAGAACAATAATGTCATTTTCGCCATCGGGTTCGTCTCCCCAAATGCCGTTTACGCAACCATTGACACACCTCTTGATCGCGTGTTCAGTCCAATGCGCCGGCACCTCGCCCAGCCACTCCACCCCGGAATCCTTGTATTTCTCGTAACGCGGGAAGCTCATGCCGACAACTCCCCGATCATGCGGACGATATTGTCCGTGACAACCTTCAGCTCTGTGTCGATTTCGGACAGGGAGCGCGGCGGCTCGAACACATAGAAGTGCCGGTTGAAGGGGATCTCGTAGCCGACCTTGGTCTTGTCGTGGTCAATCCAGGCGTCCGGCGCGTGCGGCAGGACTTCGCGCTTGAAGTATGCCTCCACGTCTTCGGCCAGAGGCACGTTCTCGGTATCGCGCAGACTCGAATCAGGCTGCCGCTGTCCTTTGGTCTTACCCCGTTGTCCGAGGACGACATGGCCTTTCTCGTCGCGCAAGGGTCGCTCGACGGTAATGGTGTGGTAGCCGAAATCCCGGCTCTTGAAAATCCTGGAAATCGGCACGACCTTGACCTTGCCGCCTTCGGGGGCCTGCGGTTCCTTCTCGCCGGGATAAAGCACCTGACGGGCCGCTTCCTTGCCGTCGGCATCCAAAACAGTCGCCAGTCGGGCCTCGGTGAACTCGCCAAAAATCCGGGTGACCTCGTCGATCTGCTCCTGGTTCATCTCCTTGCGCTTACTGCCCAGGCTTTTTCGCATCTTCTGCCAAAAACTCGAAGCGTCGATCAGTTGCACCAGCCCCTTGCGGTGGTCGGGCTTGCGGTTGGAACAAATCCAGACGTAGGTGGAAATGCCGGTGTTGTAGAACATATCCGTGGGCAGGGCGACGATAGCCTCGACCAGATCGTTTTCCAGCATGTAGCGGCGTATTTCGCTCTCGCCGGAACCGGCCCCGCCGGTAAACAGGGGCGAACCGTTGAGAACGATGCCGAACCGGCTGCCGCCGTCCTTGGCCGGGCGCATCTTACTGACCAGATGCAGCAAAAAGAGCATCGAGCCGTCGGAGACCCGGGGCAGGCCGGGGCCGAAGCGCCCGTTGAAGCCCTTCTTCTCATGTTCGTCGGTAACAACCTTCTGCACCTTCTTCCACTCCACCCCGAAAGGCGGATTGGAGAGCATATAGTCGAAGCGGGTATGAGGGAAACCGTCGTCGGAGAGGGTGTTGCCGGCCACCATGTTGCTGATGTCCTGCCCCTTAATCAGCAGGTCGGCCTTGGCGATGGCGTAGGATTCGTCGTTGAGTTCCTGGCCGTGCATGGTCAGACGGGCTTTCGGGTTCAATTCCGCCAGGTACTCCCCGGCCTCCGAGAGCATCCCGGCCGTTCCCGCCGTCGGATCATAGATGGTCCGCACGACCCCCGGTTTGGACAACACGTCGTCGTCCTCGACGAAGATCAGGTTGACCATGAGCCGGATAACTTCGCGGGGCGTGAAATGCTCCCCGGCCGTCTCGTTGGAGATCTCCGAAAAACGCCGGATCAGCTCCTCGAAAACCAGCCCCATTTGGGCGTTGCTGACGCTATCCGGGTGCAGGTTGATGGTAAGGAATTTTTCGGTGATGAGATAAAGCAGACCGGCTTTGGATAACCGTTCGATCTGGGTATAGAAATCGAACCGCTCGAAAATGTCCCGAACCGCCGGAGAGAATGCCTGGATGTAGGCGAAGAGGTTTTCCTTGATGTGATCCTGATCCCCCATGAGCTTCTTCATGTCGAAGGGGGAGACGTTGTAGAAAGCCTGGCCGGTCTTACGCAGGATGAACGGCTCGGGATTGATCCCGGCCTTTTTCTTGTCCTCATATTCCCTGAGAACGTCGTCCTTGGTCTTTTCCAGAACGCAGTCCAAGCGGCGAAGCACGGTGAACGGCAGAACCACCTTGCCGTATTCGGACTGCTTGTAGTCGCCCCGGAGCAGATCGGCGACCGACCAAATGAAAGAAGATAAGGCTTGTTGATTCATGGACCCCTCACAAGGTTACGGGCGTCCTTGTCCTACTCGGACGCCGCGTATTAACAGGACATTCAGCCAATATTGGCTTCTTCCGGCGCGGGAAATTCAACGCCAGATTCCAATGTCGTAGCCGATGATAACACGGGTGATTCAACAGTCAATTCCATTTTTTGATGGAATGATAGTTTTTTCAGGAAGGGACTTTCAACAGTAGATTCCAGAGACCCTTTATTTTTTGCAAAATTATTTTCACCTTTCCGCCACGCTTGGCGGGGACTCCGTAAAAATTCCTGATATATTCCATGCTCATTCGTCCACATCCAGTAATCCGGCTTCCCAGACAATCGACAGAATGTCGTCGATAAACTCGATATCCGCCGTTTGCAGGTCGCCGTTTCTTTCCCGGTATTCGTCCCTGATTTTTTCAAGGCAAGACGGGTCAAAGATCCACCCAGCAGTTGCGTCTTTTTCGTCAGATAATTTCAGTTTCACTTCCACTTTTCATCTCCGTCACATAATCAAGTCAATTAACCGGAACGGCTACGCCAGCGCGGTTATCTTTAGCGTTGCCACGATTGATTTTTGAGTCGTTCGTTCTCAGCACTCAACCCAGCAGTCATACAAACATCGCCTCACTCCTTTTCCACGAATTTGCGCATTTTCTGCATGTGGCTATCGCTGACGATATAGGCAGTAGTCCCTGCTGGCCCTTTAATACTGGCACAGTGAGTCACCCACTTAATCAGATCCCTGGCCTCTTTAAGTTCCCTTTTCTCTTCAGTCATGCGCTCAGCTGCGAGTTCGGCGCGGAGTCGCTCAATGATTATATCTCTATGGGCCAGTTCAGCCGCAATGCGATGTTTTCCATGTAGTGCTTCTCTTGTCATTGCGTCATTGTGCCTATCAAAATAGACACCCTGTTCGCCTGTATTTCTCGTTGCGTATTGTTTATCAGTTTTCATCCCTAACTCTTCGCTCAATTCTGTCCTGCTGGACATTGTTATCGGTTTCAGGTGTGGTTGGAAGATCTGTTGTGAGACGAAACATCTGTCTTCTTCAGAAATTGACCGCTGGTTTTTTCACCTGTCGCGGTGCGACGCTGGTGTGGGTCTGGTATCCGGGCTCATGGTTTCTTTTCAGCTTGGCCTCACCTAAAAGTTCAGGCTTTTGTTCGGCTCCAGGAGATGCTTTTTTCATCACCAGGTTGATCATCTCGTCAAGGATTTCTATTTTAACGCCGCGGCCAAACAGAAATGTTTCGTCGGCGCCACTTTGCTTTGTGGAGTCTCGCCCCATATCGCCCGCGCCTCGCAATTTAAGATCCCATTCGGCAACTTCAAATCCATCCTGGGTTCTCTCCAGAACCTCTAGTCTCTCAAGGGTTGCAGGCTTTACCTCGATCGGCAGGTAGAGGTCGCACCACCCCTGCCCTCCTGTTCTGGCCACGCGCCCGCGCAGCTGATGAAGCTGAGTCAGCCCGTATCGATCAGGCCTTACGATGACGATCCGACGCAGGCGAGGCAGGTTGATGCCCACCTCCACGACGCTGGTTGCAATCAATATCTGTGCTCGGTCTTCTTTAAGATCTGCTATCGCTGCATTTTTCTGATCGGGAGGCATCTGTCCGTGGCAGTGTCTTACCTTGTCCGGGAAAATACGATTCCACTGGACGAAAGCCTCTTCCACGCTTTGGGCTCCACTGTCTTGCCGCCCGCTGCTGTTTTTTTCGTCCTGCTCGCGCAGAGGGTAGACGACCAGCACCTGATCTCCGGCAGTAAGGGTTTGCCGGATGCGCGCAAACAGGTCGGGTTTCTCGAAGCTATACCAGATTCGCGTATCAATTTGTTTGGGCGTGTGAGGTCGGGTGAGTTTCCAGACCTTGATAATCCCATAACGCAAAAGTGCCTGGGTGCGAGGGATGGGCGTGGCGGTCACTTCAATCAGATTGGTCTGTCCTTCCACCAACATAACCTCTCGTTGCTCGCGGCTGAGCTTTTGCTGCTCATCAACGACAACAAGATCCGGCACCCAGTCCGACCCAGACAGTCTGTGCAGCAAGGCGGTTGTGCCGACAAGAATCGAGGCGTCAGGTATTTCGCCTTTATCAGCTCCGGTGATGGTGTGGATGGAGATGTCAGGCCACCAGCTGCGAAGATCGTTTGCGATCTGCTCGGCCAGGACTTGATTGGGAAGAAGAACCGCCGCTCGCCCTGCCCTGTCGGCAACGGCTGCACAGGCCAGCGCGTAGGTGGCAGTCTTCCCCGTACCGACATCTCCGGTCAGGATGCCGTGCAAGGCGGTATGCGATCGCAGGCCATCGAGCATGCCTTCTACTGCAACCTGCTGTTCATCGGTCAAAGGAAAGGGGATAGAGCTTGCCCGAGGTCTCCAGCAGCCGGCATCAATTTGGCTGAAAGCCTTGGCTGCAGGTTTTACCGCCTTAGCCTGAAGGATGACGCCAAGTGCGGCCAGACGCTCCAATCCTCTTTGAGCCTTAACCCCTTCTTGGAAGTTCCTTGGGAGATGTGCTTTGTAAAGAATGTCCTCAAGGCTTGTGCCGTCGTGAAAACCGGCGATTCTGATAAGTTCTTCAGGAGGCCCGACCTCTTTCAGGACTTCTTCTAACCAGAAAGCGGCGTTGGGGAGTGCTTCTTTCAACAACGCCAGGATTCGACTTCTTGCCGTTTCCGGCCCAATGACTCGAACCTTGCCGGGATACTTCGGGCGAAGCCGGCCGGCCCAGGCTGGATGTACCAGTTCAGCGTTGCGCAGAAAAATGCGAGACCCTGAAAGACTGATCGTCCCGTAAAGGTAGACCGTCTGGTTGCCTGCTTTTTTAAGCTGCTCCTCAAGCTTGCGTGTGTCGCCAAACTGAGAGAATCCAATGCGGTTGCCCTGCCCGTCAAGCAGAGAACCATTAAGGCGCGGAACTTTTGAATTGCGGCCCGAGTCAAATTTTACCTTCGGCTTGGATTCAAGCCTGCCGCAAACCAGGTAAGGATCTCCATCCAGCAGAGGCTGAGAAAAATCACTCAGCACGCAGGTCATGTCATCCCAGGAAGAAGGCAGCAGGAAAGCTGTTTGCCATGTCTTCTTAAGACCGAAGGCGCTAAGACGCCCTAAAGCTTTTTTTTCCGATTCCTGTGGAGACATTGTTTGCGTCCTTTTGAAAGATTAATCTCAGTCAAGACTACATCTTTTCCCGTTGATTGTCAATATTTCCACCCGTTTTATATTTTTTTTCTTTCTCAAACAATGACACCACCCTTCTTGCCTTAACATTTTCAAGGTTTCATCAGTCACTTCTCAAGGTTTTGATGAATTCAGGGATACTTTCCAAGGGGATCGAGATCTGAAGTTGTCCCTGCTTACCCTGGCTTGAGAGTTCCACGCTTATCGAGTCGCACTCGGACAGCCTGGATAGTAAGGAGTCTAAGGAGGTATCCAAGTTCACAGTCTTGCCGACCTCATGCTCCTGGGGAAGCAGGTGGAGTCTTTGTTGGGGCAGAGCGTGGCGTCGGGGTTTTATGTCTCGCTGATGTCGAAGAAAGTCTTCCATTCTCGGGTGGCGGATAACACCACAATGATAGTGGCGACTATTGACGAACTTGAGAAGACCATCGTTGCGCCATGACGGGTCGTACTGGTTGACCTCAAAGCAGCGTTGGCATTCGCTGATCTGATACTTGAACATGGGCACATCACCTTGGCGCAGTTGGTAGATGCTGCGGATGTCGAAGTGGTACAACAAGCTTCGTTCCACAAAGTCAGACAAGGACTCGGCATAGTCGGGGCAACAGTATTTGCCCAAGGACTTCAGTCGGGTTCTGATGTCGTTGATCAGGTCTTGGCCCAGGCGCCGAGGGTCGTTTGGGGAGCCGGGGGCCGGTAGAGCCGATTCTATTCGGTAGCGTTTTTCTATGTCGATGAAATATTGCCGAACGGTGTGGGCGACCCGTCCCTTGGACATCATGGCGATATGTTTGGCGGCATCCAGTGAGAGAAGGTAGTCTGTGCGAGGGCGTCCTACGAAGTTTTGGACCTTAAGGTCCAAAACTTCGATCTCTCTATAATCACGACCCTTTTCTAGATTTATTTTCTTAAAGTTAGATCTAATCCAAATCGAAAAGGACTTTTTTATTTTCAAGGTTTCATAAAGAGTCCTGGCATCTATACAAGGAGTGTCGTGAAGGTCAAAGACTTGCTCACCTCCAGAGACCGGGGCGGGCAAGAGCCTACCCATCTCTTCGCGTGACGGAATATCCTCGTCCTCGTCCTCTTCCGTCATTCCATGTGGCGGTTCCTTTTCCAGTATCTTTGCTGCAGCCTTGGTGAAAAACAGGCATTCCATTGTCCTACGACGACGCGATGAGCGGGATTCATAGATAACGAAGTCCTCCTCCCTCTTCAGCTTGCACCTCTTTATTTCTCGGGGCAGCCAGACGACGAAGGGCTTTTCCGAGCCTTTTGCCGCATGGATTTTACGCCCGTTGATTCCCGTGAAAATCCCGTCTGGTGTCTCAATTGTTTCAACTTCATTCACCAAAACCTCTGCCATTTCCCCTGCCATTTCCCCTGCCATTTTCAACCCTCCGTCGTTTCTTGTTTATCAGCCTGTAGTTTGGCCATCTGCCGCTCCGATGTTTTTAACGCTGATCTGGCCTTGCTTAAACCTGCAAAGTCTGTCCTGATCACAGCGAACTCTTTTTCGTATTCAAGAACCCTCTCCATTTCCCAATCCCTGCAGTGCTTTTTCAAAGGTCCTTCGCTATACATAGTCTTTCCCGCAGGCTTTTTGATTTGCGTGCTAAAAACCTTCCATTCATCCTTTCCCTGCTCGTTTAGCCCTTTAACGAAGGAGTTAAAAAACCAGTCTATCGTCAGAGTTCCGTTTCTATACCTGGTCCTCACACCGATTCTGCTGCGATTATTTTTGTCCTGTTTGTTTTCTTCAGCCATATTTTCTTTCCAGAATCTATCCACCTTGACCCTGGCATTTTCATAGAGGTCCTCGATACAGTCTTCGATATCTTTTTTGATCCTTGCTCTTTTGCTGTCCATGCTGTTTCCTTTCCCCAAATGACTATCTGTTGGGAACGAAGTAAATTTTCCCAAAATTAGGCCCAGCATTCAGTTAGTTTATTTTTGGGTAAATTTTTTTTATTCCCATAATAGTTAAACTAGTAATGAATTTTGTTTTTGACGTAAATTCTTTCCCAAAATATTTTGTCCGAATATAAGTCACCATTTTACATTTTTTGATTTTTTCCCATAATATTAAGGACAATATCTACCAAAAACCAATTTATTCAATTTCCCCAAAATATTTTGCATAATATAGACTAACTCCTTTCTGTTAAAATTTGTCTTCCCATAATATTAAGGATATTTTGTTTCTTGTTTCTTCTGTATTTATTCTCCCAAAATATTTTGCAAAGATTTTTTGTTTGTTTTTCTTACAGATTATTCCCAAAACATTCGAGAGTTTCTTGATTCCTGCCATTTTTTTAATTTTTCTCAAAATATTTTGCCTCTTCATTCTTCCGGAAAACAGCATACCCGTCCTTATTTCATTTTTTACCTTCGAAAAAGGGCTCAAAATGACCTTTTTCGAGGGTAGATTGTGCTCGCGTTTCTGGATAATAGGGTTCGAAGGCCCGAGGGCCCATTTGGGCCCTCTAGAGGGCCCATTTGGGCCCTCGGGTACAGAAGCACCCTTTCCGTCTCTAAAGCGAGGGCCCATTTGGGCCCTCTAGCGGGCCCATTTGGGCCCTCCCACTTTTAGCGTCTTACAAGGAGGAAGAAAAATGTTTGTCGTAGGAATCGATATTGGCTACAGCAATCTAAAAGTGTGTAGCGGGGAAGCTTCAGGATCGCTTGTTTCTCAGGTTTTTCCGGTGGGCGCGGCCCCGCAGGAGTGTTTTGCCGGCAGCGTGAACGGCAACAGCGATGGATTTTGCGTCAAGGTCGAGGAGAAGAAGTATATCTCCTGCGTGGAGCCAGACAAACTGGCGAATTGGCAAAGAGCACTGCATGAGGAGTATGCGACAACTCCCACATACAAGGCCCTTTTCCTGGGAGGCCTGATGTCGACCCAGCGCGAAGTTGTCGATAGCCTGGTGACCGGATTGCCTGTCAGTCATTTCCAGGAACCGGGACGCAAGGAGAACCTGGCGAGGCGACTCAATGGTGTCCATACCATCGATGACCACAGAATTATCGATATCCGCAACGTGGAAGTGATCCCGCAGCCGGTTGGTTGTTATTTTGACGTTGCGGTGGCGACAGGGCGCGAGGAAGAATTTATCGACGCTGACATTTTGGTGATCGATCCAGGCTTTTTTTCCGTCGATTGGGTTTTGATCAGCGGCAATGACGTGCAGTATCGTTTCTCGGGGTCTTCGGTCCAGGCAACATCCATGCTGCTGGAAAGCGCAGCCGAGAAGATCGGGGCCGATCATGATGCGAAAGTTACGGTCGAGAAAATAGAGAAGGCGATCCGCGCCCAGCGAGAAACCATTCGCATCTTCGGCAACCGAGTTCCCTACGCACCCTACCTCAACAAAGCGGCGGAGACGATGGGCGCAACCGTGATGGATACGGTCAAAACCTCTCTTCGCTCCAAGGCCGGCGATGTCGATATTGTTATCCTGGCCGGAGGCGGTGCGCAGTATTACCGCGACGCAGTGAGCGCAACTTTTCCGAAAGCCGAGATCCTTCTTCCCTCAGAGCCTGTCCTGACAAATGCAAGAGGCTACTGGTACTACGGGCTGCCCGCATAAGCTGGTTGGGTAAATTTCTTTTAAGCTCTTATGCGAAAAAGGCAATCCAATGGCCGATAACATAATTATTGTAAAAGTCAGACTGTCCCCGGAGGGCAACCCCGAGCTTTACGAAACGATTTGCGGGCTGCCGCGGGGACATCGATCTGAGAGGTTAAAAGATTTGGCGTTTCTCGGGATGACGGTTATGCAGAAGAAGTTGACGGTCGGAGGCAATTCTGCCGAACCCGACAAGAAGCAGGAACAAAATCCCCGGCCCAAGCTCAACGCCATGAAGAAATCTTTGCGGATTGGAGGTTAGAGAAGTGTGGAGAAAGTTTTTTGCCATGTGTTTTTTTCTTGTTTTTATCCTGTCTTCATCCCCGGCGTTTGCCGGGGTTACTGTAAGGGTTATCAGGGTTTTAGATGGAGATACTTTGACAATATCTCACCAAGATAGTTCTTATCGTGTGAACTTGGTCGGGATTGACGCTCCGGAGAAAGGCCAACCTTTTAACCGGCAGGGTAAACAATTTCTTTTAAGTATGGTGGCTCAGAAAGATGTGGTACTCGAACATTATGGCGCGGATCAAGAGGGCAATATCATCGGGGAGGTCTTTCTTGAAGATGGAAGAAGCCTGAATCGTCTTCTGCTCGAAAAAGGCCTGGCTTGGAATAGTTCAGACGATGAAGCTTTGTCGAAGCTCCAGGAAGAAGCCAAGAGGCAGAAGAAGGGGTTGTGGCAGATCGAGGACCCTACCCCTCCTTGGGAGTATCGTGAGATGCTTTTGCGTGAGAAGGAAGGGACTGATCGGTTTTTTTAGACAAAAAAAGGCCGGCCAAGGTATAAACCTCAGCCGGCCTTTTTCTCTTAGGCGGCGACCTGCTTGGCGCCTGCCTGCATTTTTCTCCATTTTTCAGTGCGGAGGTCTTTGATTTTTTTCTCAACCATTGCGTGGTTTGAGACAATTTTCCTCAGAATGGCATGTGTGCTGGTCATATCAGTACCCTCCTCCCATGGTCGCTGCAAGGAAAACAATGGCGAAACCGAGGGAAGACAGCACGATAATTCTGCGCACCCATCCTTCTTCAATTTTAAACATGATAAAACTCCTTTCCGTTGGGGTGACTGTTTTTATGTGGTTGGTCGCTGGCTCGTTGTCTCCAGCAGAAGTGAAGACAACGAGCCAGCGACCAACCAAACAGTCAGCCGCTGGGAAAGAAGTTTAAATTATTTCGGGAACAATCAGGTCCCTTGACTCTTCTTCCTCAAAAGAGGAGGTAGAGTCATTCTCAACTTCTTCTTTTTTGCCATCCAAAAGAAGGACAGAGGAAGATGTTGATGAATATTGTTTTCTGCGGATAAAGGCAGGAACTTCAAGCTCCCGCATTTCATCCGGCGATAGAGCTGGCTTCCAGCCCTCTTTCGGGGGCTGGAAGGGGGTAATTACCCCCTTGGGATGGACCCGCCGATTGGCGGGCCTGGTTTCCTTCTTGAGGAAAGCGAGAAGGAAACCAAGAGCAACCATCACCACGACCATTTCGTTGGACATGTTTCTCTCCCTTCCGAGGGAGAGACCCCAAGGTAGGGATTTCTCCCTCCTTGAGGTTAAAAGTTGACATCCTCCCGGCCCTGAAGCGACAGGGATTCCAAGGATCGACGGCTGCGGCCTGCACAGGGCAGGTCTTACGCAGCCTCCCCTTCCAGGCGATGCCCCGCCTGGTGAGCGAAAAGGCGCAAGCCTTCGCGCTCGATAATAAAAGCACCCACCCTTAGAAAAGGATGGATGCTTCTCAGGAAATTTCCCTTATTGAGGGAAGATTTCCTCGATCGCGGCTGTTCTAGTTTCCGCAGCAGCAGAAACCATTTCCGTCGCTGATTTTCCAGCAACGGAGATTGCGACGACCGCAATCGCAATAATTACAAAAAATACTTTCATGACGCCTCCTTCCCGGCCGCACTTTCCGGGGAAAAAGAAAACCCGGGAGTGCGAGACCCGGGTCGGTTAAGCAAGTCCCGGGGAGAGAAGGCGTACTTTTCCCCCTGCGGGAAAAGTCACAGACTCTCCCCGGAGGGAATTTTTATGCTGGTTGCTTTTAAGAGGCCAGCTACCTCTTATGTTCCTTAAAAGCGCAAGGCTTTCAAGGAACCGCTCTGATCAGGGCGCAATGCCTGAACAGAAGTGATCCCTCGATGCAATATCGAGAAGATCTAACCTTTATGGACGCAATGTCATAAAGGTGAATATGGTGCAACTATAACAGAAAAAAATATTGTCAGCCCCCTAAATAAGGTCAAGATACTGCCTTATTTATGGATTTTTTCGAAAACTTTCTCCATTTCATCCGCTTTGGACCCGAAAACCTCGATAACATGCTTGCCGGCCAAATGCCAGAATTCGGTGCGATTCGTTACTTTTTGCCCGTCGATTGTGAAAAAAGGGCTTGCGACCAGTTCGTCCACCTTGCGTCGCAAATCACGGTCCAAATTAAACCCTTCATAGATCGCCCGTTCTCGCACGGTCTTTTTTTTTCCTTCACGCTCAGAATCCTGTTGTGCACTCCCCTGCACTGACTTCTCATCTGGCTTCTTGTGTGAGGAAGAAGGCTTTTTTTGAACCACTTTTTCAGCACGGGGCGCAGGCTTTGTCTTTTTCCTTGGTTGAGGTGCTTTCGGCTTTTCGTCTTGTTTTTCTTCTGGCTGGACTTCTGTTACCTCTTCGTCGAGATATTTCTTTATTTCTTCGGGCGAATGTTTGTGCCGGGCAAACATTGCGCCCAGGCTGTTTTTCACCTCTTCCCGCGAACTTTTTTTCTCTTGAGCTGTCATCGTCTCCTCCGAGGCGTCTATTTATAGCGTCCTTCAAGACGTGCAAGGGTTTCAAGGCAAACACGCTTATACGCCCTGGCACCGCTCGATGATGGGGCGAATTGATAAATCGACCTACCCACCGATGCCGTTGCTTCAAGCGGAGCACTGGTTGGTACAACGGCGTCAAAAACCTGGCTTTTGTAGAATTTCCTCAACTCTGCCAGAAGATCTTTGCTCAAATTTTTCCGTGCATCATAGAAAGTTGGCAAAACGCCAAGGATTTTTGGAGCGGGGATTCCCGTTTCGGGCTCTATCCGGTCAAGCATGTCGAAAATCTGGACAACTCCTGCAGCTCCGAACGAATGAAGCTGTGCGGGGATAATAACGTGAGTCGCTGCAAGCAAAGCGTTTGTCGTTAGCAGGTCGAGAGCCGGCGGGCAGTCGATAATGCAGAAATCATATTGCTCTTGCACGGATTTAAGGGCTTTGGCCAGTTTAAGCTCGATCATCATTTTCCCGGCCAAAGCACGCTCGGTTTGATACATCGCAGGCAATGATCGGGCCACATCAAACCCTTGAGGGGATGAGACAATAATTTCAGACAGCGCTTTATTGTCGACAAAAACCGAGAAAAGCGATTGGCCAACATCATCAGTGGGAACCGCTGCCCCTAAACTGAAATTGTATTGTGGGTCGACATCGACCCCGAGAACTCTATGTCCCAGGTTCGCAAGCCCGGCCGACAGAGCCAGCGCTGTTGTCGTTTTGGCGACCCCGCCCTTCTGTGACGCAATGGCGACAATATCCACAAAAAACCTCCTTTTGAAGGCGAAAGTAATTAGGCATGCCAAAAACACATACCATATATACTAAACAAAAGCAAGGATAAACAAATCAAAGCAAAAGATGCTATACACGTTTAAACAAGTTTAAATTCAATTAAAATGAAAAGATTTAAACAACTTCAAACACATTTAAACAAGTATCTTTTAGATGTGTACGGCCAACCATGCAAACAAGCTAAGCTCCGGCCATGTTTTCGGTTGGATGGGCTTGTATGAGCTGATTTGAATGGTACGCGCGACATTCCATATAAACTAAACTAAACAAACTTGAACCCAATTAAACCCATTTAAACAAATAAAGAATAAACGTGTCCTATTTAATCCTAAATGGTTTGATTTAAATTTTAAGTTCCTGAACTTTCCCGCCGGACAGCAGAAAGGGAGGCAAAGGCGATAACGGCCATGATAACGAGATCTCGTAGGAGAGCTGAGGAGACAGAGGTTGGATCGGAGGTTGTGGCCGAGGAAAAACACCCGCAGTCGATATTTATCCCTCGAATAATCAAGCTGGACAACGCGACCATAAATACGCCATTAAGCACCGCCAGTGTCGCAAGTGCAGCTCCGCGCCAGGGCCTCAGAAGAACCAGCAGCCCTGCTCCGATTTCAACGTAGGGTAGGGTAGCGGCGACAAAAGGGACCATCTGTATGGGCAGGATCTGGTAGGCCGCGATCGACTCTGTAAGCCCCGCAACATCAAGAGCCTTAAGGACTCCGGCATATACGAAAATGCTGCCTGCAGCAATTGCGCTCAGAAAAGAGATGCGTGAGATAGTCTTAGAAGTTTTCAAGCAGCGAATCAACATCTTGTTGTCCCTGGCACTGCGAGGGCTGCGCAAGTTCTTGTCCGGATTTGCAGAGATAGTCGAGGTTGACCAGCCCCCCTATGACTGCCGAACAGGCGAAAATTGCTGTCATCTTGGCAATCGTCTGAATCATGGAAAACACCTCCAGGTAACCCACTACTTCAGTAATGGGAGGAATGGAGCTACGCCGTCAGGCGTATGAATAGCCATCCGCTTTATGCAGCAGCCGGCAATGTCGCCAGCCGATGCCTTGAAGGGTAGCTACCTCCGTTTTGATGTTGAATGAGCCGGTAGCGCGAACCGCTACCCGCCCGACGTAAGTCCCTGCTTTCCTTCCCGCTACTACAACCGCCTTAACAATGTCGCCGGTTGTTATCAAGAACGAATACTTGTTGCATACTGTTACCGTACTTTCTCCACTTACGCGGGTGATGTTTCCCTCGCCAATGTTATCCAGCGGTTTGTCGGCAACCACACCGACTTAACCCCTTACGTCTGTTTAATGGTTGCCCGTAGAGCCTGGGGCTGGGAAATGCACTCCAGGGTACCTATGTATTCGCCGGTAACGTAGCTGAAAGACCTGTGGGGCTTTCAGCTGAGGCTGGTCAGGTTAGGGCTTGCAAGCCCTCGACTTTAGTCGTGGGTTCCTGACTACTCAGCCCTGTTTTTCTTGTTTTTGTCTCCAAGGTTTTTACAGAAGGGACAGCTGTGAAGCAGGCTGTTTGTGAGCGAGAAAAGGTAGTCCATCCCACACTTCGGACAATATTTTGTTTCAATATTTCGGGTGCGCAGGTCTCGAGCAATAAACCATGCAACGGAAAAATCGATACTCTCCGTGCAGCCGGCGCCGCAGACCTTTTGATAAAAGTCAAAACCTCTCAGAACGTCTCGGGCAGGACTTGTTTTAAAGATATCGGCTTCAGCGACTTTTCGGTAACAGTGGTAAAAAATGGTCGCCTGCGAAGCGTGGATAACCTTTTTGATCACGTTTAAGGAGGAGTCTGGCAATAGGCCTGACGGCGGGCGTTTGCCATGGATTGAGTAGTACATGTCCCTGACGGCATCGCGAGGGAGGTTGGTGCTGGCAATAACGATAGGCGGGCGTGCGCCACGCACGATCATTTGCTCTGCGACTTGCCAGACCGAGATATCTTTAACAATCTGCGAAACCTTCACCGCCCTTGTCCTCCTCTTGAAGTGCCGCCGCAACAGTCATGAAACTGATGGTTTCTGCCGTTTTACGGGCATCGAACCGCGAGGTTCTGATCGCATCAGCAATCCGTTTCCAGTGCCGCTCCATCAATCGGAACGTGAAAGGCATAATCGGCAGGTGCTCAACCATCTCTTCGACCTCTTCGATGGTCATATCCTTTAGCTTGCGACGAATCTGGTAGGGGACTCCAGTGACAGTGTGGGCGTAATCGGAGTCTTCACGCTCCATTTCCCGCACAAGCATTAGATATCGTCTGTTCAGGGTCTTGATGTCGCGCTCGTACTTTGTGTCCACAGTTCTTACTCCCTCTTTAATAATTTTGCGCCCGCAGGGTTTGGGCTAGACTAACAACCTTAATTCCATAGGGTCTGGCAAGGTGGTCGCGCCAGGAGTGATATCTTCCGACCCCCAGGATCAAATCATGAGGGGATGATTCGAGAGTTTCTTTGAGGATTTGTGCTGCAACCTGCAGATTAGTGGTGAAGTCGAGGAGGTCTTCAGGGTGATTGACTCTGTGCCCGTGGTAATGCAGATTGACCTGCAGCATGCCGACGTCAATGATCTTGGTTTTTTTGCTCATCTGCGCCAGCATTTGAGCTGCTTCTTTGCGTGTCGCAGGATAATGACCTTTGCCGGTTACATTGAGCGTCCACGGCCACGGTCTGATAAGGCCATCCTCCCAGGTCTTCGCTGATTCCGTTAGGGCCACAGAGTAAAGAAGGTAGGGGTCCAGCCCGTATTTTTCGGACACTTGGCCCCAGATCGTAGGTGCAAGTCCTAGAGGATCTTCTTGAGCAGCCGCATTATTGCAACACAATATAGCGCAAGCCAACAATATTGTGAAGATCGTTTTAGCGACTATTTTTATGACGTCCCCACTCATCATATCGTTCCGGCCAGATTTGTTCGGGAGAATACCCCATCTCTTCAGCAATTGCTTTTTCCATGCGAGGATACGGACGACAAAGAGCACGCCGGGGAGCTTCCCTGGAGACCCCTAATTTCTTGGCGATCTTGGCGAAACTGCTTCCCTGTCGCCCCAGTTGGTATTTAATCCATGCGTTCTTTTCTTCAGGATCTTTAAACATAATGCGCATAATATATTTATTTAGTGTTGGATTGTCAACAATAAATAGCGCAGACTGTAAAAAATATTTTCTTTTTAAACGGAGTATGCTATATAAAAAGGAAAGAATTTTTATCTTAAAATTGTTTTTCGTTAATTTTCAGAGGAGGCGTAACTCTGTGGTATCTGTGTCGCAACGAGATAATTCAATAAGCGCAGAAAGCCGCAATGATTTTGCGAAAAGACTGGGCCAGGTAATGGACGAGCGCGACATCAGTGTGCGTGAATTGGCGCGGCTTTCAAAGACGAGTGAAAGTGTGCTCAGGCGGTATCGTTCAGGAGCGTCTGAGCCGACACGCCCAGTTATTATCGCTTTGGCCAAGGCCCTGGGATGTAACCCGGGCTGGCTTGCATTTGGTGAAGAATCCCTGGTTTCACTTCGCAAACAAATGGAAGATGATGAGTTTTTTCCTCTGCCTTATCTCGACCATCCTTTGGTTGTTCATAGCCAACGAGAAAAACATCACAATTGCGAGAAAAGGGCACGCACCATCCGCTGGAGCAGAGATTTTCTTTCGGCTTTTTGTGACAATGGCGACCCGAAGGAAAATCTTTTCCTTTACTGTATGGACGGTGACTGCATGGAACCTCAATTGCGTAACGGCAATATGCTCATTGCACAGCGGGCGGAGGGAGGGGATTTCACACGAGACGGGATTTATATTCTTGGCAGCGGCGGGGCCATCATCGTTCGCAGGCTCCAGCGACAGGGCGACCGGGTTGGAATTTTGTCCGACAATAAACGCTATAATGATTACGAAGTAAGTTTGTCAGATATTGTCGGTCCTGACGATGACATGAACAACGAATCGAAATTTGTTCTTTTCGGCAGAGTCGTTTTTGTCGGCCACGCGATCTGACCGACTCGCAAACAGAAACACAAAAGCCGAGATTCTAAGATCTCGGCTTTTTGTGTTTGAAGAATGCCGAGCTCATTTCCCCTGCTAGGCGTTCGCCATGAGGTGGGTCTAGCGAGGCGGTTTTTCCGTTGTTCCTTGCGACTGAATGCTTTAGTCGTGGGAGTATGTCAAATATTCTGTGTGTTTGGCAGACTCAAACCATCCTGGTAAGCCTCCACAATATCCTGTGTATCTTGGACTTCGAATGGGATCCTCACAATCAGGTCCTTTTTAGTCGCAACGACAATCTCTGTGGATTTCGGATAAGCCCCATTGCTTCCATAATAGTACGACCCTGGCTTCAAGGGCGCCGTCTCGATAAAACGGTTGGGTGAGCGGTTGTTTTTTTCATCAACAGGTTTCCACCCGACAAAGCCCTCGAAGTCGGCCGAGTCGTTTCTTTCGGCGAAATGCTCGAATTTTTTCCCCGAGAACGGAACCATGATGGCGTTTTTATGAAAACCTATACTTAAACTGTGCCCTCCGATTTCAATAACACCCTCTACCACTGGGGCAAGGTAGGGCTTTAGGCTTCGGTGAACGTAGCGGGGCTCAACATTGGTATAGAGTTTTTGCCCGTAGCCTTTAGAAACTCGCGGATTAAAATCAAGGCAGGTCCCGTCGTAAGCAGTATAGCCGTAAAATCCTTCAGTGATGGTATTGGGACCCGGTGTCTCCTTTAGACTCTCAATCACTCTCCAATATCGATCCCAGAAAAGATCATTCCTTGAAATTTTCACCAAAAAATAGCCTCGAATCGAGTCTGCGCCCACATCGCTAACCCTATATCCAGCCTTTGTGAATCTGTATCCTTTTTCCAACAGATGTTCTTTATCTCCGACCAGTTCGGATAGGATGGCAGCCGCATTGCTGAGCTTTTCTTGAGAGTGATCGGCGATAGCGAGATCGCTTATCTTTTCTTCAAAAGAGAAACCTGGCGCTTCAGCATCAGTTTTCTGGATCTGACGGGTATCGACTGTCACATCAAGCGTAAGATGCACCCGGTCGTTTATTTTTTCTTCGAACAAGACGGTATAATCAACAATGTAGCCGCTGCTAACCATCCTGGTCTCGCTTTGCAGACTTTGAGAGTTTTTTATTTTGTTTCGGCTGTAGACATAGACCCCGAACACATCGTTGACGGCCAAATCGAAGCAGTTTTTCAAGGCTTCATTTTTGTCTTGACCGCTGCACGCGACACTGATTTCTGTGAGGCCTCCATTCTGAGCATTGCTCAAGCTCGGCAGAGTGCAAAGCAGGGCAATCAGGATCAGTGTTTTTTTCATCGATCGCCTCCATGATGGTTTTTTGCCAGATAGGCACGCAGGGTAATATCTGCAACCGGCCGATCGCTTCGCCAGCGAATCTTGGCGTCGGTGACTTTGGCCCGGACGTGTCCTTCAGAGGTGCTGACAATTTTAGCGGCCACTAAAGAGCCGTCTTCGATCTGCTGTCTGGTTTGGATCTGCATGCCCTCTATCTTCTCGACAAGCTTGGCATAAGCCAGGGTTCTTGCTGTTTTAACTGCCATAGAGACGACATCTTCGACAGTATCGTAACCGGATGGATCCACGGATCCAGTTGCGCTGACTTCGATAAAATCGTGAAATTCTCCAGAGGCCAGAAAGGAGGGTTCCCCGACAACCGTCAGTGTAACTTTTTGTGAATAATCCTCCGCCTGCTCTCCGTTTGGCAGAACAGGCGCAACTTTCAATGAGTAGGTGCCTGGATAAGCTGCAGGAGCAATGTTGCAGAAGGCCACAGACTTATCTTTGCTTCGACAAGCCACTTTTTTCCCCGATGGCAGCTCCAGCGAGATATCAACTCCGGGGACAGTCGGCTGTCCCTGATGCAAAATTGAAACAGCGACTTCCGAATTCGTTCTCTTGTCCGGAACTTTTATCTGCTTGCTTTTCAGTTCGAAGCTAACATCAATCAGCACCTGCTGGTACAACCCCTCAAGAATGGGCCTGTTTTCGGGGAGATTCTCTCCCGGCCAGGCAGCAATCATCTGCTCGTAGGCTGTGCAAACCTGCCGTGCAAGGGTCAGTGCCCGCGCAACATCGTGCTGCGCAATAGCGTCGGAAAATGCTCTTCGAACCTTTTTGTAGGGTGCGTAAGCCTGGTCCTGCAGCCTTTTTCTCTCGTTTTTCAACCTATCGATTTCCCGGGACGGAACAAATACTTTGACGTAAGCAATCCTGCTGCTTTCGTCGGCAGGAATCAGGGCCCAGTCCTGTTGTTCGATGCGCTCGATAAACCCTTGAGTCGCAATGGCTGTTTTCTCGATGGTTTCGTTTTGCGCCTGATGGTCCTGGTCGGACATTCGTTCTGTCGCAACGATCCGGGTGTAGGTGTCAATGTGCATCCCCGCAAAGCGCAATGTCTGCTGCAGTGCATGGAGCAGTGCGCCATCGCGTGCGCTTCGCTCGTCGCTACTGGGATAGCTTACACCCACGACAACCAGACCCTCGGGGGTTTCTACCAGAGGAGATTTGATCCATTCCGGAGGCGATTTCAGGCCTAACGGAACCGAGCATCCGCCGGAGGTGGCAAGCAGGATCAAAAGACAGAAAACCAGTTTTTGCAGATTGAAGAATTTCATATCTTGAAATCTCTCAAGAAATCGGCGGCCCACTGTTTTCCGGCAAGAAAAATCAGGACAGAGAGTACCAGAAGAAAAATTGTTTCAAAAAAACCGCCGGTCGCAAAGGCCCACGGAGCCCTGTATCTTTTCTCGCAGGGCCACAAAAGAGGGACCCCGGAGTTAGTGTTCCAATCCCCGAAAAGATGAGCCACAAATCCGACAAAAAAGGCAAGAACCCACGTGAGCCCGTATTGAGGATGGAAAAGCCAGAAAACTCCAACGGAACCAAGAGCCGCAGCAAGAAGAGAGTGCGTAAAACCGCGATGCCGTGCGATAAAGAGCAACGGCACCGATAAAAACATCAGACGCTTTCCGATCCAGCTGCGGGGTTCGTCAATATCCGGGGCCACGCTGCCCAAGGTTGCTGCCGCAATTGTGACCGCGTTGACCGCCAAGACCTGGGGGAATGCCTGGGCCAGAGCAAGATAGGCGGCAATACCGGTGAGTGCGTGTGTTGGAGCCATCATGATTTTTGCCTCTTAGAAGCGGTCTTTAGGGATTTTTACCCGGACAAAAGCTTTCCAAAGCGTGTCAGGGCCCTTTCGCCAGTTCTCCAGATACCACTCATCGACCTGCATCTTGTTCAGAACCTGATCGGTACTTATCTTCAAAACTCCATCGATGGAAACATTGGGATCCTGAATTCCTGATTCGGTGCCGCCACCGGTTGTGGACTCTGCGTACTGTCCTTCGACGTGGCGGGAGAGAAAGAGTGCAGCCTGTTGGGCTGCGTTGGCTTCAGCGTTGACTCGCGCACCGCGCTCAGTGGAATGATACAAGGACTGTCCGACGAAAACGTACTCATCGCCTTCATCGATATCCGGAGCTTCAACGCTCCATCCAGGGCGCTCATCGTGAGTCGACCAGATAATTGAGTCTCCGATAGGGGCCGGAGGGTAGGTGGTGGAACATGCGCATACTGCAAGCGCGGGAATGAGGGCCAGTAGAATTTTGATTTTTTTCATATCGTTCTCCTTTTGTTTTTAGCTAAGGCTACATTCATTTTTATTTTTTGTCAAGAGTTTTAATTTATATTTCTACCTTATGGTTTTATTTGAAAAGGATTTTGTCACAAATTAACTTTTAGAATCCACGAGAATTCCGTTTTTCTTTAAATTCGACAGTAAAAAGGCCCTTTTCGGCAGTACGGAAGCCCTTTTTCTCATCTATACTGCCAGCCATCCAAAACACGCACACCATCTTCAGTGGAGCGCCGCTCCACCAGAAGGCCCTTCTTCTTTGTAATGCCCGGCTAAATTGCCGGGCTTTTTTTGTGTTTTTCCAGAAGACGTATTCTTCTCTTGGTGCAAGGGTGTGTGTTTAGCCCAAGAAGAGGTGGCTTTTTTTGATTCAATTTATGCAAAGCGCTTATGGCGGGTTCATAACCGACAGTCTCGGCTGCGACCTTATCGCAGCGCAACTCCATTCGTCGGGAGATCATCGAATCGAGGACGTTGAAGATAAAAAGTGATGTTTTAAGGGTAAAGGAGGAGAGGATAGATATCAGATTCAGAGGGAAGATAAGAATAAGGATGATTAACTTTGAGCCAGGCACAAAACGCAGGAAAGAAAGCGATCGGGCAATAAGAGATAGAATAAAGTTTCGAATACGACATCCGAAAATAATGGACCGAGAGCCAGAGGTCATCAACGTCAAGGCTTTTGCGTCTTTATATTTTATGTGCGCCGCTTCATGGCTTAAGACCCACAGAATTTCGGCAATGTGGAAGTGATTAATCAGTCCTGCTGAGACGATAACCGCTTTTTTCCATCCGGCTTCATAAGCGAAGGCATTAAGGGTATGGGTTTCGGCAATAAAAAGGGGAGGTGGTTCAATGTTGAGCATAGTGCAGATGTTTTGCCAGTGTTTGGCGAGCACGGATTCTTTATCGACTTTTTTAAGATTTGTTCCCGGAAAGATTTTTTTGAGTCGGTATTTCAAAGGCGAAATAGAAAATATAAAATATTGCAGAAACACAAGAAGGATTGCTGCAGCACCTCCTGCAAGCAGCATCTCGTTTAACTGCGGAGGAGCATTTAGTGATGCGTGGATATCGAAGAAACTCAACCCATCCAAGATAAATGTGGCCCCATATTTCCAGAGGGCCCAAACGAGGAGCAGTGAGAGCCCAAAGGTTAGACCCCACCCGGAGAACAACGACAAAAAAACAAGAGACAGCCTGAGACAAGAGAGCATTAATTTCCCCCAAAAGAAAAGGGCGCCCGAAGGCGCCCTTTGTGTTTATCCAGCCTTTTTGATCAATTGCTTGATTGATTTCAGGCTGTAGATTCCAGAGAAACCGTACTTGGCAACGATATCGAGCCAGTCGATGCTTTTCTTGTTTTCTGGGATCGGTTCTCCAGGCAGAAGTCCAACCGCCTGGATGCCTACCTTCTTTTTGAGTTCCTTTGCGGCCTTTTGGCCGGCCTCTGACCGGTCTTTGTCAGCCCAGATGCAAAGAAGCACAACCTCACTGGGAGGTTCGAAATTTTCCAGAATTGATGCAGAGATGGTTGCCCACACCGGCATCTCATCCGACCCCTGTTGGACGGCAAGAGCGGTTTCTATGCCCTCAGCGACCCCAAGAGTCCTCTCCTTGGTAAGTGGACCCAGCCGGATAGCTGCGCCCCTCAAGGTTCTATCCGAAGGATAGGCCATGAGTTTTTTGGGAGAGGGAACCGGCGCTTTAAACCCTTCATCGGTAAGATATATCCGGTGAAGAGTCACAGGTGCGCCGTCGGGGGCCTGCACCATGGCAACCAGTGCAGGGAATACCCCGATTTTTTCACCTTCCTCGTAGTAGGGAAGGTAGGGGTGGCAACGCAAAGTTTGGGGAAGATTTCGCACCTTAAGGCCTCTGCGTGCCAGATAGAGCCGTGCTGGCTCTGCCTGGGGGTGGTCGATCGCAACACTGTTGCTCCAGACCTCATTGAGCCCCCTGCGAAGCGTCTGATCGTCTTTTTTGCGTTTCGCTTCTTTTTCGGCTCGCTCTTTTGCAAGCCTTTCTTGCTCCCTGGGGTCGTTGCGCCGCTTGGCCCGTTCCTCCCGTTCTTTCTGGTCGGTCAAGCCAAGGTAGCTGCCAACTTCCTGCAGGGCATCGGGAAAGCTCCAGCCGTTTTTAGCCATGAGCAGGGCAAACCCGTCACCCCATTTTCCGCAGGAGCAAATGGCCCCACCGGTTTCGGCGACATCCTTGAAAAACCGGAAGTCGTTCTTGCCGCCGTGACTCGGCATGGGGCAATCTACATGTTTTCCGACCCGCTGGAGTGCCGGGTCGAAGCCGGAAGCCAGAGAGCTGAGAATCGATTCCCAGCGACCACGGGCCTCCCTTCTTACTTCGTCGGCATCCAGGTGGATGCGGTTTGTTTTCGACATGGATTTCTCCTTTCAGGCCCCAGGATGGCCTCTCCATACTGGGTCTGAGGTTCGAGAAAACCGGAGCACTATCTTTCTCCGGCGGGACTATTGCCGTAAGAGGAGCTTTTTCATTGCTTCTCCTATGCCGCAATCTGACTGCGACCTTCGCGGATATGAACCGGAAGACCGTAAGCCGCGGCTTGTTCTACGGCTTCATCCCTGGTCCATCTGTCATCGAACCAAATGGATTCGCCATGCTGGTTGATCAGGTGGATCGCCCAGAAATCGGCTACCGGGAAGACTTCGATGGAGGTGATGACCTCCTGGGCCATTTTGCTTGCCACCGAGACGGCTTCCTGATATGTCGGCTGATCCTGGGCAGGACCGGCAACCGCTCTGCGGGGTTTATCGAAGGTGAAAATGCCCCAGACCTCGGGGCGCTGCTTGCCTTCGCAAACATCGAGAAGGTTGCCTACACCAACACGAACACAGGGAAGAACGATTGCGAATGTCGGCTTTGCCATGACTTCCTCCATTAAGGTTAAGTCCCTGCCGGGTAGACCACGCCCCTCTTATCGGGAGATGCGTGATCTGCCCGACAAGGGCGGGTTGGTTTAAAGGGATCAGGCGGCTTTGACCGCTTCATCCTTATCGTTTAGTTGATATTCTGACCGGTCCCGGTACTCCTGCTGCTTCCCGGGGTTGTAGGCCTGCACCGGGCGGTAGAAGCCGGTGACCCGGCTCCAGACCTCGGCATCCTTGCCGCAGTGCGGACACGCAAAGTGCTCGCCGGCAAGATAGCCATGCTCGGAGCAGATACTGAAGGTCGGAGTCAAGGAAAGGTAGGGAAGCTTGAAGTTGGTGAAGGATTTTTTCACCAGCATCATCGCCATTTTCCAATCCTCGATCTGCTCGCCCAGAAAACCGTGAAGCACAGTGCCGCCGGTATACTGAGTCTGCAGATCATCCTGAAGCGTAAGAGCTTCGAAGATGTCCTCGGTGTATCCCACCGGCAGCTGCGAGCTGTTGGTGAAATACGGCTCTTCATCTCCGGAGACGATGATCTTCGGAGCGACCTTCAGAGCCTTTTTAGCCAACCTGTAACAAGTCGACTCGGCCGGGGTGGCCTCCAGGTTGTACAGATTGCCGGTGGCGATCTGCTTGGCCTGGATGTTCTCACGCATAAACGTGAGCGTTTCCACCGCGAAGGTATGGCCTTCTTTCGAGGTGATGCCCCCTTCGATGCCAAGGTTCAAAAGAGCCTCGTGCATTCCGACCAGGCCGATCGTGCTGAAGTGATTGGCCAGGTACTGACCGGTGCGGGCCTTTACGTCAGCGAGGTAAGCCTTGCTGTATGGGTAAAGGCCCTGGTCGAAGTAGCCCTCGAGGATCTTCCTCTTAAGCTCCAACGATTCGCTGGCCAGATCGATCAGCTCGGCGATACGGGTCAGAAACCCGTCCTTGTCGCCCGCCTCATACGCTGCCAAAGGCAAGTTGAGGGTGACTACGCCGATGCTGCCGGTCAGGGGGTTGGCGCCAAAGAGGCCGCCGCCCCGTTTCAAAAGCTCGGTATTGTCCAGCCGAAGCCTGCAGCACATACTGCGGGCATCTTCCGGGTCCATATCCGAGTTGATGAAATTGCTGAAATATGGAATACCGAACTTGGCGGCCATCTGAAACGGCCACTCAAGCTGGGGAGCGCTCCAGTCCCAATCCTTTGAGACGTTAAACGTCGGGATGGGATAAGAGAAGATGCGCCCCTCGGAGTCTCCGGCCATCATCACCTCGCAAAATGCGCGGTTGATCATGTCCATTTCCTCCTGGTATTGCCCGTAGGTGGTTTCCTGCAGCTCCCCTCCGACCACCACGGCCTCATCTGCCATATTGCTAGGGCAGAAAAGATCGAGGGTAATGTTGGTAAAGGGGGTCTGGAAACCGACCCGCGTCGGCACGTTCATATTGAAGATGAACTGCTGCATGGCCCTTTTTACTTGCTTATAAGAGAGGCCATCATGCCGAACAAAGGGGGCAAGCAGAGTGTCGAAGTTCGACACGGCCTGCGCTCCTGCCGACTCCCCCTGCATGGTGTAGAGGAAGTTTACAAGCTGCAGAAGCGCGGTATCGAGATGCTTCGCCGGGCCGGCGGCGACCTTGTAGGCTACGCCGTTAAAGCCCTTGAGAAGCAGAGCCTTCAGATCCCAGCCGCAACAGTAGTTTCCCAGGAATCCAAGGTCGTGCATGTGCATATCGCCTCGCACATGCGCGTCCTTAACATCCGTGGAATACTGATGCAGCCAGAAGGCCTTGGTGGCCTCCTCGGCGATATGGATATTGAGGCCTTGTACGGAGTAACCCATATTGGCGTTCTCCTTAACCTGCCAATCCACATCACCGACATACGCCGAGATATTTTCGACGCTGGCCTTGACCAGAGCCTGCCCCTCGCGAAGTTCCGCCCGCTTGAGGCGATATTTCACATAAGCCAAGCCGACCTCATCGTGACCACCCTTGATCAAGGCCTTCACCACGAGGTCCTGAATCTCTTCAACCGAATGAATAGCTTTGCGCGATTCTTCGACAGAGAGACTGGCGGTGCGGACGGCGAACTCATCGTTCATCGCCTCGACCACCTTGCTGGTCAACCGTGCAACCTTCTCGAAGTCGCTACCGCCACAGGCGATAACGGCCTTCTTGATGGCCGCAAATATTGGTTTTGCCGAGAACGGCACGATCCCGCCGTGCCGTTTTCTGACGTATTTTCCGGCGTAGGCCGGGAATTCATGCTTTTCCATGTCTTCCTCCTCCGGGGCGTTCCCGGGATGTTTTAGGTTACGGTTTTCATCCTATCCCGGTTGCGCAGCTCCGGAACCGTTGAAAAAGCCGGAAAAAACGCCTTATTTAAAGGTCTCCCCGGAGGAAGACTTGTAAAACAAGACGCTTCCCCCGGCTTTTGGGAGATTAGATATTTCCTGATTTCGCCCTGGCAACGACCGTTGTCATCAGGGTCCCCTCGTCGTAAAGCTCTCTTAGTTTTGACTCAGGGATGTTTGCTGTTAGGTCTCGCCCGAACATGTAGTGCGAGAGAGTCCTTACGCCTCTTAGCCAATCTGCCCAGTTTTTATCCGGGCAGGCAGATGCTGCCGGATGCTTGGTACTTGTCCGGCAGTATTTACATCCGCCACTCGTGGCGGCAGAGATTGAGGCAAGTTGTGCCATTGTGTTCTCCCTTAAGAGAAGGGCGGCTTATGCCGCCCTGTTGAGTAGGGTTTTTTGCAACATGTCGAAGAGAGCCTTGGGCATCTCTTCGACATTCTGGATGGTGGCCGAGTTTTTGATGAAGTTTTGAATTCTGCCGTAGCAAATTCCAAGACCCATCATCTCGATCCCGGCTTGCCCAAGTTCTGCCACCGCCTTGTGTACGCCGGCGGGGCAGTTGGGATCGCCGTCTGTGGCCACAATCAGGATCTTTCTCGTCTCACGACGAGAAAGGAGCTGATAGCCGGCCCACCACATCGCCTCCCCGAGGGGAGTTCCGCCACCGCTTCCGATAGCGAAGTTGCTGGAGGTGCGCCGCGGGCTTTGCCCAAGCCGTGTCAGAGGAATGACCCCTCCTGACGGACCCGGGAAAGCTGCCACCCCAGGTGTAACGCCGGGGATGGCTTCCAGGGCCAAGGCCGCTGCCAGAGCCGAAGATTTGGCAACCTCCATCTGGTGGCTGCCCATCGACCCGGAGCGATCAACGAGGATCATGACCGCTGTATTGACAGCAGTATCTTTCCTCTTGGTGCTAAACACCCGATCATCCTCTACCGACAGGCGGTGTAGGACTCGGGTATCGAGCCTTTTGCCCCGTCGCCGGGGTGGTGAGGCCTGATGGCGACTTGCCTGGACAAGACCCGTGAGCTTGGCCCGTAACTGGCTGGTGACTCTGCGTACAGCAGAGACATCCACCGGGCCTTGCCACGGATCGTCCTCTTCCGGCATACAGACATGGCGATTGTCCCAGGGGTCGATATCTTCAGCCAATTCATCAAGTTCCTGCTGAAGCTGTTTGCCCTGGTCGAAGCGGTTGCAGATCTCCTCCGGTGTTTCGAGGATCTGCTGAAGAGCCTGAATCAACTCTTTGCCGCCACCGTGGCCGGCGCCACGGCCATTATCGTTGCCGTTTGACTGAGACTGGGAGTTGTTGGCATCGCCGTCATCTCCCTGATCCTTGTCGGACGCATCGTCCTGGCCGTCATCGTCTCCGTCCTGATCGTCGCTGTCTCCATCCTTGGAGCTATCCCCATCCTTGGAGCTATCCCCATCCTTGGAGCTATCCCCATCCTTGGGATCGTCGTCCTGGTCGGAGCCAGACCCGGAACCCGAGTCCTGGTCATCGACATCCTGGTCAAAACCTCCGTTCTGACCACCGCTGCCGTCCCCATCGTCGGAGTCGTCACCGCCTTCTTGGTCGGAATTACCCGACCCTGATCCTTGACTCTGGCTATCGTCTCCATCGTCGGAGTTGTCGCCGGAGCAATCACCGGATTGATCCTGATCGTTTTCATCAGAATCGCCGTCCTCACCCTCATCGGAGGGGTCGGGGTTTTCCGGCGGCTCGGGTGGGTCGTCAAGCCACTTCTCCAGTGTGCTGACGATCTTCAGTGTCAGCTCTACCCCGTCTTCGGTGGTCTCGATGGTCTCGGCCTCATCGGCCATCTTTTCGAGTTCTGCCATCAGGTGGGGCTGGAAGATCTCTTCCATTGCCTCCTGCGCTTCCTCGAGAATCGGTCGGCAGAAATCATTTCCGAGACGGTTGACCTGGAGTCGATTGAGTATCCAGGTCAAAAAACACTCCCCGGTGTGGATTTCTCCACTTTCGGGAAGTCGCCGGGCGATGCCCTTCTGAATCATATATTCAATCCCCTCGCGAAGGTTGATTTTCGACCCAGGGAAGGTTGCGCCCATAAGCGCATCCGAGCGCGGGTCCTCAACGCAGTTCCAGACTGCGAAAGAGAACGAGCCCGGCTTGAGTTTGCCGTTGACCGCATCCATATCCGAGTTGCGAATATGGCCGATTTCGTGGTCTAACCAACGCCGACCGAGAATCAGCGCCCCTTCGTCATCCTCGGGGAGGATGGGGATGTTGATATGGTCGATGCCATTAGTTGCTGCTGGACCGGGGCCAACAGCAACCTTTATCCCTGATTTTTCCCCCAGCGCCTTTGCGACGTAGGGAAAGGTCTTCATCAGATTTTTTGCTTTCATGTGCCCTCCGAAAAGATAAGGCACCCCCCGCTTGGGGTGCGTTCAACAAAAGTGAACAGCACCCCGAAGCGGCGGGGCAATTTAGAACCAGTTGACCGGAAAAGCCGGAGCCTCGTCGGCCGGAGCAGGATCAGCGTCGTCGTAATCGATAACAACATCCTCCTCGACCTCTTCTTCGTCTTCCTCTTCGGTTTCGGCCGCCGGGGTTTCAGAGACTGGCTCCTGCACACCGGGTACCTCGACCGAAGTCTCGGAGGCTTCTTCAACCTCCTGGTCAATGTCCTCCTCTTCTTCGGGCTGAGCCCCCCAATCGTCGGCGGCAAGACCTTTGGTTGCTTCCGGGTCGGCCAGCATGAGCACCAGCCCGACAAGCGCGTTCAGATCCTGCCCCTCGATGGGGCCGTTCTGGGGCAGGGCGGCAAGGCCCGTCTCCAGACGAGTGACAAGGCGCCCGATCTTTCCATCGAGGAAAGAGAGTCCCTTGAGTTTTTCGATAAGCGCCCGGATGGGACGCAACGCTTTTTGCGTTACGCGATCCTTCCCGCGGAAGGAATTCTCCCAGGCGCGCTCAGCGTCTCGGCTGACCTCGAAGATCAACCGGTCTCCCAGGGAGCCGACCTTGTTATCAAGACCGGAGTTGAGAGACCCACAGTCATCGCCGGCGGAAGCGATCTTAAACGCCTGGTAGGCAAATCGCAGCTGCCGTTTGACTGTTGAGACGGGTTCGACAGCACCACGGATGATGCTGCCCCACTCGCCGTTGTCGGCGATCCAGGCTTCAATGGCTTGGTCGTACTGTCCGACAAACTTCTTCTTAGCCACCTCGAACTCGCCCTGAATTGAGGCAAGTTCTGTAGCGAGATTCTCGGCCTGGTCCTCCGGAACGGCATAGCCGCCCAGGAATCGGACCCCGACCTTCTCGCACTCTCGTTCAGCTCGCTTCTTGAGCGAGCTGAAAACGGAGAGTTCGCTGTGGTCACAGATTTTTTTCGACCCCAGCGAAGCGAGTTTGTCGGGCGGGATTTCCCCGGCCGTCACCTTCAGATCTTCCGGACGCAGTTTTTTGCGCCCGGTCCAGAGGTGAACGTCCAGGAATACACAGATGACCTTCTCGAGAACTTTTTGCTGCATAGTTCCTCCTCCCGGGGTGCGCCAACCCGGAAAAATGGTTCGTTGTTCCGGGTGCGCAAGGCCCGGACTTTCTCTTGAAAAAGAAAAAGCCCGGAGGAAACATGCACTCTCCCTGTCCGAGGGAGACAATGTGTGCAAATGTTTCCCCCGGGCGGGGTTGTGGGAGGCGGAAAAATCTGGTTCAGAACCAGTTTGAGAACACGCTGTCGATCTTGGAGATCTTTGCGAGTTCTTTTTCCGCCTTTTTTTGGGCTTCTGCCTTAGCCTCTTGTTCCACCCTTTTTTTGACCGCCTTCATGGCAGGATCGTCGGGTGCTGAAGAGACGACATCTTGATAGCCCTTTTTGTATTTTTCAGAAATGCGGCGCTGAATTTCAGCGTCCACATTACTAAAATTCTTGCCGGGGAAGTTCTTTGACTGAAGGGCTTTCCCTGTTCTGCCCCATTCGGTGGCAAAACCATCCGACGTGCGCCGGATAATCCAGTCCTTCGAGCTTCCGTCGGGATTGTCGAAGCGGAGGTGAGCGATAACCATTATTTTGTCACCTCCTTCCCGAAGACACGCTGCAGAGTTTCGACCAGCACGTCGCGGGTTTCGGGGTCACAGCCGAATCCGAAGGCCCGGTCCATCGCGTAAACGATGGGGCATTCGGTATTCTGGAACATGGCGGTATTGACCGCCCACCGAACGAGGGAACGGGTGGACAGTTCGATCTCGATCGGTGCCTGACCCGATTCCTCACCGCGGAAGATGGAACGAATCATATTCGCAAACTTCACCATCCCCTCGACCTGGACATCAGTGATGCCGGGTACGGCGTTTTTAAGGATCGCCTTTTCGCTTTCGGGGTCGATGTAGTCCATCTTGGTGATGAACCACCGATCCCCAAAAGCTGAGTTCTGCCGTTTGACCCCTTGATAGAGGCCGGTTGCATCACCCCCGAAGTTGGAGTTTCCGGTTGCAAAGAACCGAAAGTTGGGATGAGGGGTAATGACTTCACCCGTGCGAGGGAGGGCCCAGGAGGAACCTTCCGCGATCGGGTTGAAACCAACCTGATTGGAGGGTTCGATCTGGTCTACCTCATCGAGGAGAAACCACGCCCCGATCCGAGCGGCCATGGTCATCGGACCATCAGCCATCATGGTGTCACCACCGATGACGGTCGGGTGCGCGATGGCGGCTTCCACGTCATAGACCTCCGACCCGCAGTCTCGGAAAACCGGGATATTGAGTCGCGCTGCGACCTGGAGAATGCCGGAGGACTTGCCCGAACCTTTCGGCCCGAAGCAGAAAAACCCCTCTTTTTTCACGAACCCCTCGTGGGTTCCTCGCCACCAGGCGAGGATGTCCCGAAGGAAGTCCTTCGGGAAGACGTGGTTGGGATCAACCGCCGGCACAAGATGCGCAGCCGGAGCGTTGGGATCCGGCTCGAAACCGGGAACAACGGCCTCTTTCGGGGCCTTGATTCCGAATGTTTCGGTGACGGGATACATCTTGATTTTACGATCTGCCATTTTTGTTTCCTCCTTCCGGTTCGCGCCAACCGGAAAAAAGTGGTGTTTGAGGACCGAGCGCGCGAAGCCCAGGCCTTTTTGAATAAAAAAGCCCGGAGGAAAGCAGATTAGGCAGTTCTCCCCTTAACCGGAGAAGAGCAACCTTTCGTGCTTTCCCCGGGCGGGGAACGGATAAATAAAAAGGACCTGCGCATCTGCACAGACCCTCGTTTTGAGTCGATGTCAGCGCAAAAGCGCAGACACCTCTTTATCGGCGTCGTACAAAGACGACGCTCTTGCTGGTTGATTTAGTCAGGTCAGCTACCTGAGTGACACCCTAGGCATTCTCGGACCAAAGGTCGGAGTTGGCGCAGGGTGTTAAAAACTTAAAGGCTGGTTGATTTAGTCAGGCCAGCTACCTGATAGCACGGCAGACTTTTTCTGCCTGATTCTTTTATATCAGCCAAAGGAGTGGTTTATGCTCTTAAATAAGCGGTTTTTTCTGCCTTATTTAAAGCAAAAAAGGTGCTCAGCCCCTTTTGCGGGAGCCAAGCACCTTTTTGTGTCAAGCATTAGCCCGAACCGGGAATCCCAAAGAGGTTTCTGGTTCGGGTTTCTTCTTTTTTGCCATAGTTTCTGCGAATCATCATCAACGTGATATTGATCAAGGATTCGGAGAAAGGCATGGGCCGCTTGATTTCCCTTGAGATTATCGCGCGAAGGGTCTCAAGCTTGGCTTCTGCTTTAGCCTGGGCCTGAACCCAGTCCATCTGCAGTTCTTGCATAGCGACATCTCCTGTAAAAAGACGCTATGCCCCCACACGGGGGACATAACGCCCCCGCATAGGGTTTTGTTTTTAGTTGTCTATCTGACCAGGCTGTAGCCTCTGCACCATTTTGCAACAGCCCTTATTTCTCCAAGGGCTGCTCGCGAAGCTTCAACTTTTGTCGAGTATGGACCAAAATTTACGGATTCTTTTTCGGTCTCAATGACTCCATAGAAACCATCCTCAAGTTCCTGCACTCCGCCGTAGCGGCTAAACAGGACCCCGTTTTCATGTCGGGCTTCCAAAGCCATGGCAAGCTCCTTTCTTTTTACTGGTTCTCGAAGAAATCCTCGTAGCTCTTGATTTCAATACCCAGCTTGCGGGCCTTGGTGAGCTTTGAAGAGTTTCCTTCGGGGTCGTCACAAAGAAGAAGACAGCAGTCCTTGGTGACACTGCTGGCCATCACAAACCCCATCTCCGCAAGGACCTCCTTGAGTTCCTTGCGCGACTTGCCGGGGCAGGAGCCCGTGCAGCACACAGTTTTTGCGTCCTTTGCTGGCGCTGTATGCGGCGCGACCTTAATGCCCAGGCTGCGATAAAGCTGCAGCTGGGTTTCAATCAAACCAATCTGCGTGTTGAGCAGATCCGTTTGAATCGGCCCAAAACCTTCGATAGAGGTCATGCCTTGCTCTTTGATTGTGGCAATCATCGTATCGAGATTGCCATAGTGATTGAGCAGGGCTGTGCCCTTGCGCTCGCCAATGCCCTTAAGAAAGGCACTTTTGATCACCTTGGCTTCAGTAACCTCGATCTTGTGCAGGGAGGTGACAATGTAATGCGCCGACTTGCGGCCAAATCCGTCAAGGGCTGCAATGTCAGACTCGGACAGGGAGAAGATCTTCTCCAGTGAGTCATGGCCTGCGGCAACCAGGGCTTCAATGGTTGATCCGGAGATAAAATCGATCCCGAAAAGATCGAATTGTCTCTGCAGACGAACCAGAGTTGCACCTTCGCACTCAGGATTGGAACACAAGGCGTCAATACCTGTGCTTGAAAGCGTTGCCTGTGTGTCGCAGGAAGGGCAAGAGGGGATATCAAGCCCTTCTTGCGAGGGGGTGTGGACCTCCTTCACGTAGGGAATAATATCTCCGCTTTTGACCACGCCGACTTCGGCCCCGACGCCAAGCCCTGCACTTTTAAGCAGAGCGTAATTTGACGCAGACACCTTGCTGACAGTGGTGCCGTCTATTTCCACCGGACGAATCTGAAGAACCGGGGTGAGTTTGCCGTGCTGGCCAAGTTTCCAATCAATTTCCTCAATGACCGTCACGGCGGCTTCGTTGCCGAACTTTACCGCGACTTTATGCTTGGGTAGCAGTTCGGTTTCCTTTTCAACCATGGCATGAAGGTCATGAAACTTCTCCACAACAACGCCATCAATAGCCCAGGGGAAATTTTGCTTCCAGGAGTTGAAAAGTTCCTCAATTTCATCGAAACTCGGCGCCTGGTCATAAATGACCGAGGGCACCGTCAACTCTTTCATGCAGATCTCCCGAAGAAGATCTCTTTTGGCGGCCAGGGTCAGCGGATCCTCGCTGACGATTTCAATGGCGAGAAACTCAACCAGAGCCAGCTCGGGCCGAGGGTCTTTGGCCCCCAGCATTCCGGATACCACGTTGCGCAGATTTTTCTCGAACTTATCTGCGTGACACTTGCGAATCACCGCTTCGCAGCGAATCTCAAGGGTCAAAGGGTAGGGGAGGGTTTCGGATACAACACAATTTCTCGCGTTGCCCGTAATATCATTACCCGTTACCCCGTCGCCGCGGGTTGCAACCTGAACAAGTCTCCCGTCGCGGTAGGATAGCCTTACGGCTGCCCCGTCGACTTTCGGGCCAATGATTGTCCCGGTTGCGCCTTTGGCCCACTTAGAGAGGCTTTCGGCATCTTTGATTTTGCTCAAGCTTCCCATAGGGAAAGGGTGAGCGACTTTTGTTCGAAAGTTTCGCGTATCAACCTTAAGCCCTGTTTCGGCCAAAAGGTCGAATTCGGGGTCGGTCAATACGGGGTTTCCCTGGTTATAGGCTTTGTTGGCCTCTTCAATCAGGGTGTCTTTTGAATCAAACAAATCCATTTTGGGTCTCCTTTTTTCCCGAGTCTGCGCGTACTCGGAACAGGTGAACTAGAGACCCAGGTGCGCAATCCCTGGGTCTTTACGGTCTTATACGAACTGCCAAAACCCAGAGAAGATAAAACTGATCCCTCCCGGAGAAAAGTTTTTTCCCCAGGCGGGAACGATATTGAGCGCACAGGGAATATTTTCCATGCGCGATTTATGCTGGTTCTTTTTATTGATGAGGCCAGCTACCTCACCTTTGACCGCCCGTTTTTCTGGAGGTTCTAAGAACTTTGCAGAAAGCAGGCGGGTTGAGAATAATTCCTTTATAGCAGAAAAAAAAGGCACCTACCTCCGAATAAGCCGGAAATAAGTGCCTTTTTAAAGGTAAAACCAAGCTTTTAATGGCTTGGTTCTACGCCGCCAATGCCCACTGCCCGCGGTCAATCCGCGAGAAATGGCGCTGCAGGGTCTGTCTGACCTTTGCCTGCCAATGAGAGTTTTGCTCCCGGCGAGCTTTGGACTCGGACATGCGCTCGATCAGCGCATAGAGTTCCTGCAGATTGGCTTTGCCGCCCTTGGCGATCAGCGCCATTCGGACAAGGTTTCGCCAGCTCCACTCTTTCTGAAGCTCGAGTTCGGCGATCTTGTCGAATGTGATGGCCAGCATGGTTTTTTCCGACCTTTTCCAAATCAGGAGATATTCGTGCATGATCGGCACAAAAGACCCTCGATAGGAACGCCTGTCGGAGACACAGTTATGCTGTGCCTTGATAACAACTGAAACAAGTTCATCCTTTGGCATTAATTTGATGTAGTCTGCCTGGAAGGAGTGAAACTCGCCCTTCTTTCGAAGGTCGCCTATCAGCGTTGCGTAGTGACCACCCGGCCGCGTTGCGAGTCTCTGGTTTTGCAGCATGGTCTGGGAAAATTCCAGAAACTGCTCCACCGAGTCGCACCGCGACAGGTCAGCCTCTTTTTGATCCGGGTTTTCCCACTTGCCGACAGAACCATAATCGATCATGGCTCCGTAGGGAGGATGGGAGAACGCCATATCGGCGGGGCGAGGCAGAAACTTCAGTACGAAGTCTCGTGTGAAATCCTGCCCCCTGTGCAGGTCGAGCCCTACATATTCAACGCCTAGTTCTTTGCAGACATCCCGGCTTGTACCTGAGCCTTCGCAGACATCGACAAAGAGGGAAGGGCAGAAGTGGTCGACCAGTTCCCGAATGACGTGGCCACTACAATTGCCGCGCCAGCGGGAATCACCCCACTTTCCTCGATCTTTAAAAGAGAGAAGGCTGTGCATGACACACCTCCCTGACTCTCGTTTCTACTTCGCAGCCAGAGTTTTTGGCGACAACCCAGGAGCCCAGACGAAAGGCAACAGCATCTTCCTGGATGGGATATTCGTCCGCTGGCCGGTATGTCCAGGTTGAGAAATTGCCTCGCCCTTGCTCAAAGGCTGCGACAAGGGCTTCTTTTGGATCAAGCAGCGAAAATGTCAAAGCAATATCCTCCTTGCAATGATTGACTAAGACCATTTTGTAATTCCTTTCTGAAGAATAAAGGAAGGCATGATCTCCCCCCAAGGGAAGTCAAGCCTCCCTTGGGAGTTTATTTTTCTCGTTTAGAAGGAAGCATGGTTATTGCTACCACGGCAACCAGACTCGCCAGAAATACGATCTCGAACATGCTTACACCTCCTGCGGAGGCATGACTGGCATAATAACGCCCCATCCTCCATTGAAGGTGAATTCTACGGGAGAATATGAGAAATTCTCCTCTTGCATGTTTTGAGAAGGATAAAAGAGGATGTTTTCAAGATTCTCTTTCATCCTGTGCAGGATCGCTGAATTCAGACATAGGCGATTGCCTGCTTCGTTTTTGGCAAGAAGTACGGGAGTTTCTGGAAAGGTCGACCCTTTTCCGCCGCACGCCTCGCACACTTCGGCTTTTTCAAACTCGGCGGATTTCATCTGTATCCGACCGGCGCCGTTGCAGGTATCGCAATCAACCTCGTATTCATTGTGCGAAGTTGAAAACGTCAAATTCCCTGACCCTTCGCATTCAGGACAAACCAGGGTTTTTCCTGTCCCCAGACATTCCAGGCAGGGATCTTTCTCCTGGGTGAATCGAGGCATGGGCAAGCCATGGTTTACCTCGGAAGGCTCTGCGAATTTCTCCAGGAACTCTTTGATTGGCTCTGAAGCCTGTTCATAGTCCGAATTCTCGCTTTTGTTTGTGACAAGAATTATTCGACCGTCTGTTGCGCCGACCATCTCCTTGTGCCTGAAAAGACGGAATTGGGGCTGGCTTTGGTCGCAGACCTTTTCGATATTCATGATTTCTCCTTTTCGGGTCACGCAGCCCGAACAAAGAAAACCCGGGTGCGTGAAGCCCGGGCTGGAGAAAAAACAAAAGCCCGGAGCGGGCACTTTTGGCTGTTCGGTTAAGACAAAAACAGCCAGAGGTAAAAGATTATGTCGGCAATCTCCTGCATAATCTCATCCTTTCTTTTTGGTTTAAGGCTTAGATAGCGTCCGACGTTTCGTCAGGGCATAGCAGTGCTTCTCTTTGCAGAAGAAACTCCTGATAGGACATTTGCCCCGCATTGAGTTTCTGCAGAAGAGTCGCGGTTGCGTTGCCTATCTGCCAATCTCTGGTTTGAGAAAGACGGTCCATCTCGCCTTCGGAAAGCACTCGGTAGCCCTGCCGCACCATCTCTTCCGCAGCTTTTTCCACCGGTCCGATCGTATCGTGGGAGGAAAAGCCGTTTTTATCGAAAAATTGCACCCGGAATTTTCCCGGGACTGCAGCATCGGGAAGAACGACAGCGAAGCGGCCAGTGTTTTTGTGGTGCTCGTACTCGACACCGACAGGCTTGCCATTGTGCCGTTCCATGATCTCGTTGAAGGCGCGGGCAACGGGCATGACATACTGCAGGTGATCTAAAAGAAAATCTTTCATTTCAACCTTGGCCCACAGTCCCTTATCCTCCAGAACGTCCTTGCCCTTCGACTCTAAATACGCGAAGGACTTGAGTTCGAGTTTGGCCTTTTCGAGAGACTTCATGATTCCCTCCATAGGCAACTTTCTTCAAGGCGCTTGAAAAACGGCTGCCACTCTTCGGGGTCGCCCTTGACGGCTGACAAGTCAATATCCTTGGCGCCACAACGAGGGTAATCCCCGAGTTTATTTTCGAGAAGCTTTTCCTTGCCTGTTTCGCGAACCCAAAGTGCGAAAGATGTTTTTTCTTCGCACTTTGGACAACGTATAGTTGGAATCTCCATCGACCTTCTCCATTGGAGACCTTCCCCTGTTCCGGGGAAGCCCCCGGTAAGGGGTTAAGAGGAAAGCGAGAGGAGACTGACCGCAAGGCCAGCAAATCCAAGAGCCAGCCCGACCGCCCCCAAGGCCACACTGATAACAGCCAGGCGGGTGGTGATGCGGATCAGGGAGTTTTTGTGCCGCCAGTAAAAGCGGTAAACCTCTCTCCAGTTAGCCTTTCGCACCCTGATGATGTTGGCTGCTTCGGGTACAATCGCCAATTCGATCCGAGCGTCATAATCAAGCACGATCGAATTTTTGGTCAGGCCTGTCTTTCCAATGCCTCCTCGAGCGTGCCGGATAGTCCAGCCGCCCGAAGTCAGGTTCTCGATCACCACCGGCTGCCAACGAGGAAACTTGTTCCCGTTTTTGCCCGATGGATCGATTCGTGAGTTGTGGAGTTGGACCGTTTCCGGTGGAGCCATGTCCTCCGGTCTCAGATCCAGCAGGTTTTCAACCTCAAAGTTCATAGGCCGCTCCCTTGGGAGAGCCAATCCCCTGTGACCGGGGAAAGCTCCCCGGCTTGGGGTTGAGGTAATAAAAAAGGCTGCCTCTGTGAGCGAGGCAACCTTTTTGTGACTTTATGCAAGAAAGGGTTATTGCTGTTTTTGCTTTTTCTTCCGGTCAACAATCTTGTCATGAATGATCATAACAATGGCAACAGCCAAGACGCTCACCGGGGCCAGGATGGCGAAGAAGGTGTGGTAGGTCATTTTAGCGCTCCTTTCTTTTTCATTTTATAAGAAAAAATGGAAATCGACAAGACACACTGTCTATAAGTCGTCGCTATCGCCATCACCCTCCAGATAAAGTGCCAACAGCAGGGCGAAGAACCCAACCACAAACCCAACGGCAATCAGGGCCAACGGTCCTTTCTGCATAATGCCGGCCAAACCAACTCCTGCCACGAAAAGTTTGCTGATCTCGTAGAGGTAGTTGGTGAAGCCTTCTTTTCTTTTTCTGTTAAACCATTTCATAGGCTCCTCCCATTATTGAGAATTGACAGAGAGGAGCCCCTGGTGGGGAGTTTCCTCCCCGCCGGGGTTTAGTATAAAAGGTCAACCTTTCTAAATCGGGTTGACCTGGCTCCAAGATAAATGAACTCGAAGCCTGATGTTTGGTAGAAAAGGGCGGGTTTGCCGTCGAACTTCGACCGGAAATACCCGCTGCCGGGGTCCTGGGCCATGTCCGCGTCATGCCCTTCGGGCAATTCGCAACAGGTTTCGAACTCCTCCCGGCTGATGGGCTCAGCTTCGGCCACCATCTGCTTAATCATATCCAGAGCACTATTGTCCTGGTTGATCAGGTAACGACAATCGCCAATATAGCTAAAGCCGTAAGCTTTGGCCTGGCAGCCGCCGATGGTGCCACGCGCCCAAGAGCCGCAGTCGCGACAGACAACTTCTCCCACGTTCGGATCAAAAACCCAGGCGTGGTCGAATTGGTTGGTGTGGTCTGCGCGGGCGAAAATTTTCTGATTCAGAGCAAGGTTGTCTTGATGGGTTGTGCATCTCATGGAAAACCTCCTCAAAACCAGACGAAGGGGGAAGAAATCTTGGACGCTTGAACCATCCTTTGATTTTCGACCTCCTTCTGGTATCGATGATAAGCTTCAGAAGCAGGGCCGGAGAGTTTTTTAAACTCTTCGGCATTCTGGACGAAGCCAGCCTTTAGCATCCTGTTGATGTTCCGGGACAACTCGGTTGTGATCCCCTCGGTGCATTTTTCGAAGGGGATTTCCGAATGGCGTATTGGTCCGCCAACAAACCCTGCCTTGATGCTCAGGGCATTGCTTGTCGTCTCAATGGACCAGAACACGACGCGGCCCTTGGAGACTTTTTTGTGTAACATCTGCATAAATCGCCTCCTTTAGGCAGATTCTTCGGAAAGTTCGTCCTTGACCATGCCGACTGTTTTTCGAGCCTCGGAGATGGCCTCCTCAATCGTGTCACGGAGGCCTACTCGGACTGATTTCCAAGGGTTCTTGGCATCAGCCCAGACATTTCCGATCAAGGAAGTTCCAAGTTCCTCTCCATCTTCATTTTCAACCACAACTCGGACGTACCCAAATTTCATGTGTCCGTAGATGATGTCGAAGATCCCGGCCCAGTCGTAATCCTCTTCCCCGGACGCATCCCAGGAGTCATATTCCTGTTCATCGAACAGGATGACTTTAAGGGTAAAGCGCTCCGTCGATCTTTCGTAGAGCACTTCGCCCTCGTAGCCGGGTCCGTTGAGGATCAGGTCATGTCCTTGGCGAAGGAGTTCCCGCTGAAGATTTTTCAGGTCCTCCTCAATGGCGAAGAAAAGTTCCTTGGCCGCGTGCTCTTCCGCAGAGGTCAGGTCCTGCCCCAGGTCATTGTCGTAGGCGCGGCCGTCGCGGATACTGACGTCCATGTCTTTGTCAATGGCCTGTTTGGCTGCTTCCAGTTGTTTTCCTCCAAGAAGACGTTCGGCCAGCAGTTCCAGATCGGGATTTTCTCCATCGAACGACACATGGTCGCCTTGACAGAAGCCAAGAGAAAAACAGGCCTTTGAATCTCCGTACCCTTTTTCAGCGGCAACCCGCTGGAAATGGTATTCAAGCATTCTTGTTGCCATCTTGTGCCCTCCTTGATGGCCGGGCAGAAAAGACACAACCCCGCAAGTGGGGATTGTGCCTCCCCTGCGGGGTTGTTATTTGCAGATTTGAACGTAGGCCGGAGAAGCCATAGTGCGGCTTACTTCTGCCTCGTGTCCTGCAACGGCGGCATAGGCCGCCACGACCAAAAAAGCGATGACGAACTTAATCCAGCCAATTACCAAGGCTTTCGTCGTTTTTGATCGAATGATCTCCATGCCGTCCTCCTTGAAAAAGAGAAGAGGGCACAGAGGCCCCGGCGGGGGCGTATGCCCCCTTCTGGGGTTGTTTCGTCAGGCTGCATCATCCTCCGAGTCTTGCTCGGACGGGAAGGAGAGGTCTTCGGTCTCTCCCTTGAGGCAGTACCCGGCAAAATGTCGGGTAAGAACAAACCGTTGCCGATTCATCCTCCCCTAAGAACCGTGCGTGCAAGTTTCCCCGCACACGGCTCAAGCCACTATAAAAGCGCTGTGACGCGCTCCGGTTACAAGGCGTCTTTATCCGTGGTGATGCTGAATGTGGCAAAAGGGGTGATAGACTTCCAAATTCTCCTGGTTATCTCCACCGCCCTTAGCTCGACTAACTTTGTGGTGAACATGCCAGCCGGTGTCTGTGGTGATTTTTCCTCCACATTTGGGACACAGGCCTTTTTGTTTTCTCCACAACCTAGAGAGCTTTCCTTTGCCCGTCATGGTCTTGAACAACTCCTTAGCAAGGCGCCTTTCGAAGTATTCTTCCCATTCAGGGTCGTAAGGATTTGCTTCGGCTTTAATTCTGTCGTAACGAGTAATATGAACTTCCCCGAGCCTCCAGATGTAATTCCGAAACTTGCCACTTTCATTTTGAGGAGCAAAGGTTTTGCTCGCCAGTTGATGGTGAGCAAAATATTTCCGGAGGATCCACTTGCTTCCTTTGTTAGGATGTCTCCGCTTTGCCCATCTCCACAGCTTTTGCCATACGAAGCTGTCGATCTTCGAAAAGATCTCTTTGGAGACCGCTACCTTGTGATAGTTAGACCAACCCCTAAGGATTGGATTGAGTCTCCTCACCACTTCATGGCCTGGGGCAGTCCTGAGTTCCCGCACGGTAGCCCGTATGGAGCGGATCAATTTGGCGATGGATGTTTTCGCCGGCTTGATCAGCAGTGTTCCATCGTATTTCCGCACGTTCCAACCAAGGAAGTCGAATCCTTCAGCGATGTGGGTGACCCTTGATTTTTCCGCAGAAAGCCTTAGTCCTCTTTCTTTGAGAAAACTTTCAATCTCGGGCTTAACCACCTCTTCCAGAAACGTCTTATCTTCCCCTGTTACGATAAAATCGTCCGCGTACCGGGCAATTTTTACCTTGGGGTTGAAGTACACGTTATTTCGGTACTCCCGAATTACCCCTTTGGTCAGAGCATAAGGCGGGATTGATAGCTCACCTTTTTGTTTTCCCGTGTTAATCTTGGGAAACTTCCGGTTTAGCATCGTTTCAAGCCCATCTAGTGCCATGTTCGCCAGGGTAGGGGAGATGATACCTCCTTGCGGTGTACCCTCGGTTGTGGGGTTGAATTCCCCATTAAAGACTACTCCAGCCTTCAGCCACTTACTAAGGATCGCCTTATCCATAGGGATGTTGGCGATCAGCCATTGGTGACTTATATGGTCGAAGCAACCTTCTATATCCGCATCCAACACCCATTCGGGTGCTGTTCTTTGTGCTAGCAGGGTATGGACCCATTCCCTTGCATCGTGGGCGGACCGCTCCGGCCGAAATCCATAAGAATTCGGATCGGCAGTGGTCTCGGCCACCGGTGCAAGAGCAAGCAAGTAAATTGCTTGCATTGCCCTGTCCAGCATCGTTGGGATGCCCAATGGTCGTTTCTTCCCGTTGGCTTTTGGGATATAGACTCTTCTGAGCGGTTGGGGCTTGTAGCCCCTACGCTTCATTCTTGTGATTGCTTCAGCTTTTTGTTTCGGAGTGGCCCATTTTTCACCGTCCACTCCTGCTGTGGCTTTACCACGGTTTTCAGTGACTCTACGAACTGCCAGAGCTTTTCCACTGAATGACGTTGTAAGCAGACGTTGCAAGGCCTTCACCTTGCCCCATCTGCCCTCCTTGGTAGCCTTCACGATACGCGCCTGCAGCCTCCTTACGTTTGCGTTGGCTTTTTTCCAGTCAATCTGGTGCCAGTCAACGCAACCCGCAGAGGGCGCACACGCAACAGTTTTTCTTTTTGCGTTCATTTGCATTCCCTCCTTTAGGGGGTTCTATAGGTTCTTTCGTGATTAGTGACCAGTCGGAAGTCTGCTCCCTTTCGGGCCGGACAATGTTTCAATCCGTATCCACCCCATTACAGGGTGGCATTCGCTTTCTCCGACATCCTTTACCCGCATTCCCAACAGGTTACCTTGCGGCTTCCTTGCCCATTAGTAGGCAGAAATACGGGCTTACCCAGTTGCCATCTGTTGACTAACGAAAGGGTTAGGCTCTGTCTATGCACCGGAGAGGTCTGTTGGTCACGTACTGTTATATGCGAGAACAGTATCCTCCTCTCGTTCACACCTATCAGCAGTTTTGGTGAGTCTGCGTTGACGATGCTTCTCACGACAGTTCACATGTGTTAGCCATACCTTTCAGCCTCAGCCCCGTAACCGCTCTACTGCTAGCAGTAGTCCCTAATAGCCTCACGGCGTTTGGTCCATGTTTCCATCCGGGTACACTTGTCCCAGGGGCTTCACACAGGTTCATTACTGATCCTGCATGCCCTGGTAGGCTCAGGAAGTGACATTCCTGGTCAAAGCCGGACCGTGTTTCTGTCCGTTTTGACAATCAAACAGACGACCTTAGCTGGTCGCACCGCAGAGATCGCAGGGCGTATTGTACGCCATGCGACCCCTGCGCGGGTGGTAGCCGCTTCGAATTCCTGCGACTTCAAACAGAACCTTGTTGATGTAGTCCTGTTTCATTGCCTCGGTTCGAGCCGCAACCAGGTTGTGGGTCCAGATGGGTCCCGTACCGCGGTTGGTCTTGGGGATTTTTTTCTTCAACCCCTCCAGATATCCAACTTTGGCAACGCCCATGATGCCCAGCTTGTCAACATACGCACTCACAAGGATGTCATAGGCGGTGAGCTGGTCGCCGACCAGGGCAAAATTTTCGCTACTGGCCGCAGCCGGGGTCTTGACGTCGACTATAACGGCATAACCATCAAGGTTTAGCCCCACGACATCCATCTCCCCCGACAATTCGACGTCGGGGGAGATCTTGGCGATCAGGCGCCGCCGCACGAGCGGCCCCTTTTCGTCGGCCAGGATCATAAGCCCGAGCTTAGCCCACGCTTGCGGGAAGTCGGCACAGAGTTTCTTGCCGGTTTCCCGAAGGTCTGCGGCATTCCAGATCGAAGAATATTTGATGATCTTCGACTCAACCGCCTCGTCCCACTTTAAGAGAAAATGGGTTTCGGGGTCGAAATCGACCCCAGCATGGAGAGCTTCGAGATATTTGGCCGTTGCGTCATCAACGCAGCTGCCAAACACCAGGTTGCAACTCTCGGCCTCGCTCCGAATTCCTTTGTCGTAGAAGAGATGCCGCGCGAACGGGCATTCTTCTCTTTTCAGGATCTCAGAAGGACGGACTCGAATGATTTTTCCCATACCTACCTCCTGCCGGATACGCGCTTTTTCCGGCCAAACGAAAAAGCCCGATGCGCGAATCATCGGGCCCTTGAACAAAAAAGGCCCGAAGGAGGCAGATAACATTCCCCGAACCTCGGGAGATGATATATGCTTCCCCCGGGCCGGGGTTGTTTTTTATCCGAACATGACCTCGTAGCAGTCACGTTCGGACCAGTCCGAAAGACCCACCACCGACTCAGCGCCGATAGGCTGGTAGTTCTTCTGCAGATCCTCAACTTCAGATGGGAACCCGTAGAAGTCGACCGATTCTTCGCCCTCATAGAGGGATTCGACGGCCAGGCCGTGCTCGGACATGAAGCCAAGTTCGGCCAAAATCTCTTCCACCCCCATCACCAGATGATGGACAACCATGTGCTGGGGAACCTCGACCACCAGGGAGAAGGTTCCGTCACGATTGTCGTCCATATTGATGTTGGAGGTGATCTCGCTATCTGCCAACAGAACTTCGAGGTTGGCGATGGTCTGATCCACCGCCTTTTCAAAGTCTTTATTGCCAGAAAAAGAACCATTAAAGAAGAAGCCGAATGCGATCATGACTTTGCTCCTTCCCGGTGCGCTGCCGGGTAAAGTTTTATCCGGGGTGCGCGAAGGGCCCGGACTTTGAAATAAAAAAGCCCGGGTGGAGCAAATCATGATCCCCTGACCGGGGAAGACATGAAAGGCTCCCCCGGGCGCGGGGTTTTTGAAAGGTTTCGGTTTAGCGCTTGCGACGAACGTAAAGTGCGCAGAGAAGCTCTCCTGCCCAATCGCCGACCGCTATGCGGTCGCGAATGGCTTCAGGGTTCTTTGAGAACACTCCACCAATCGGCATGTCTTCACCGAATTCTTTCAGCGCATATCTGTTAAAGATATGCAGATTGGAAATCAGCGCCTCATGTGCCATGCGCCGATTCCGGTCAAGGGTTTCGGTGAGGTCGCGAAGTTCCTCACCTTCCAGACGAAAGCGGGCCATTTTAAGGCGCGCCTCCATCTTGCATACGGTGCCGAAATATCGCTCGGCCGAATCCAGCAGTTTCTCCAGAAGAGAAACGGCCACATCATCACCGGCCACCACTTCGACTACCTTGTTAAATCTCTCCAAAGCACATTCCTCCTTTCCCCGGAAGTGCCCAAGAATATAACTTTTTCTGTCCATCTTGTCCTCCTCATAGAGACAGAGGACAAAACTCCCCCAAGGGAAGCAATGTCCCCTTGGGGTTTAATGGGTGATAGCCGAGCTACGTGGCCATGGCCATCATTTTTTTTAGGGCTTCGCGGGCCTCATCGAGGTTTTTGACCTCGGGGGGCTCGATCCCCTTCAATCTTGCTTGATGTTCGATCTGCCGCATAAGTGCGGCAGGCACGTTGTTGCTGGCAGCGGTTTTTTCCTGCTTCGCCTCCTCTTTTTTCGGAGGTTCTGGCTCTACAGGCTGCTTTTTGTCCGCCACCTCCGGAACAGCTTCGGCCTTCTCCTTTTGTTCCTGCTTTGCGGCAGGAGCGGGGGAGGGGGGCTGCGGCGATTTGGTGGAGGGCTTTTTGACCTGGAATTTCAGGCCTTGCCCTTTCATATCACCTTCTTCGTCCTCATCGAGGACGTCGCCCCCAAAGCCAAGAGCCGCCAAGAGCCGCTGGCGAGCGCTTGTCTCGCCAATTTCCCAGTCTTTCGGCTGGGAGACTTTCATCTGATAGGATGACGCGGTGGCCAACACCCGACCTTCGGGGTCGATCAAGGAAGCCTTGAAAATTACCCCAGCCATTGCCGGAGAGGCGGTGATCTCCTTGACCTCCCGGCCGGCCTCAATCCCTGCTTTAAGCAGACTTGCCATGCCGGGTTTAAGGCCCAGAGGGTCGCAGGGTTCAATAATGACCTGGAAACCCTTGGAAGGTGGGTACGTTTCCAGGAAGTGTCCCAGCCTTGCCGATAACGGCAAATACTCTGAGACAGTCCCATCCTTGTTGAATATTTCGACAACCTTGGCCATCTTACACCTCCATAACCCCCCGGCGGAAAGTCCTAAGACTTCCGGCCCTCCCGGGGGTTAGCTGATCCCCGGGTCGGGGCTTGTGCAGGTTTTTAGGTGATGATTTTAACTGGAAACCCTAAATGGTATTTTTTACCATATTTGGTTCTCAAAAGGGAATATCATCATCGGGATTAAATCCCATATCTGGTTGATATCCGCCTCCACCACCTTGCTGTGGTTGTGCTTGGCCGCCTTGGGCGGCTTGCTGACCCTGGGGCTGTTGGTAGCCGCCCTGATTATTCTGGGGCGGTTGCTGCTGATAGCCACCTTGGGGTTGTTGGGGCTGTTGTTGGTAGCCGCCTCCGCCTTGCGGTGCATGCGACTGTTGCCTGGCGCCGTCACCGGCGCCACCGAGCATCTGCATCTGATCGGCGACGATCTCGGTGATGTAGCGATCGTTTCCGTCGCGATCCTGGTATTTGCGGGTCTGGATCTTGCCTTCCAGATAAACCTGCTTGCCTTTATGCAGGTATTTGCCGCAGATCTCGGCCAGCTGCCGCCAGGCCACGATGTTGTGCCACTCTGTTTTTTCCTGCTGCTGACCGTTGCGGTCCTTGAAGCGTTCGCTGGTGGCAAGAGAGAAGGTCGCCACGGGGACTCCTGACGGAGTGTAGCGCAGTTCGGGGTCCTTACCGAGGTTTCCTACCAGAATGACTTTGTTGATCGACATAATGCCTCCTTGGCAGCGTTTCTTGCCGCCGGTCTGGGTCGGGATGCGCGACTCCCAGTCTTAATGGATCATCCGGGAGCGCAACCCCGGAGACCTGTGCAAAAAACCGAGGAGGCGTGAGTCGATTCCCTTTCCGGGAAAACTCAAAGCCTCCCCGGAAGGGGGTGGCCTCCGCTATTTAGAGGCCGTCAAAACGGTTGTGACTCGGGCCCCGAGTTCGCCTTGCGGCGAATAGTAGGTCCCGGCCATTGCGGCTGCAATAACCGCAAGGGTTATGGCCGCCATGATATATTCTTTCATTTTTCCTCCTCTCCGGTCGCACTTTCCGGAGAAAAAAGAAAAGCCCGGGAGTGCGAATTCCGGGCGGTTTAGAGCCCGGAGAGAGAAGGCATGGTTTTCCCCCTGCGGGAAGAGATGCGCTCTCTCCCCGGAGGGATTTTTGGCTGGTTGATTTAACGAGGCCAGCTACCTCTCCCACGAACATAGCAGTAATGTTTCGTGGATGATTGGCCCTACTATATCAGCCCAAATTCAAAAAAAACCTCTAAATAAGGTCTTTTTTCTGTCTTATTTAAAGGATTGTTTGCGCAAGAGCGGGTTTAGGATAAGGACATCCTGTTTCCGCAGAGATTTTAAAAACAATCACGGAGGTTATTTATGAGTGAAAAAAAACAAAAAGCAGCACAAAAGCCCAGAAACGCTCGGGCGCGACAGCCGGAGCTACCGAGCCGTCCTTTTTTCTCACGCAAGATCACCCTGGGCAGTCACCAGGCGCAGCAGGTCTACAAGCGCGGCTTTGAGGTGACAAGCGATGCGTTCTCTGAAATCGGCATTGTTTTGCGCATTGTCGGGACAGAGGAGGAGGCCAAGGCCGTTGAGAAGGTCGTGGATGATATGCTCGATAAAGTGTCCACGGAGCTTAAGCAGGAAAAGGAGCGGATGCAGAAGCTGCTGGATGAAAACGGCATTGTCGGCGACCCGCAGTTTACCGACCCCCTATCGACCGAGGCGCAGATTTTCAACCCTCGCGCCGGCCGCTATCTTTCTTTGATCAGCGAGGTTGACAGCGTAATTCGTTCTATGACGCTGCTGTGGCTCTCGGGCGTTTTGACCGACGGACAATATACTAATGGCGCCTTTCACCTGCAGCGGCGGTTGTTGAAGATTTCGGCCACCATTCGCAACATCGCTCGGCGGGCACGTTTTGCTGCGTATCGCAAGAGGAACCAGGCGCAAAATCAGCGAGCAAAAGACAAAGAAAAGCAAAAAGAGAAAGCGCCTGCAGCTAATCCAACTCAGGAAGGTGAGAAATCGAAAGATTCTGATTCTGGCGCTGAAAGTCCTGTTGAAGAGAAGAAGGTCGCCACAGCCTGATTTTTAAGGTCCTGGGATTTCACCTGGGCTTTGCTTGCCAAAAGCAGTCTGCCAACGCCTATCCCTGGAGTTTCTTCAGGGATAGGCTCTTTGAACAGGGGTTTTTAGAGTGCAGCTTAATCATCAACAGCAGCAGGCGGTCAACAGTTCTGGCCATTGCTGTGTAGCAGCAGTACCCGGCTCTGGCAAGACTCGTGTGCTTGCTGTTCGCGCAGCTCAACTTCTCTGCGGAAGTTACTCCAGCCTCGCCGCGGTAACCTTTACCCGCGATGCGGCAAACGAGTTAAAGGAGAGAATCGAAGCGCAGTGCGACAAGCCTCCTGGGAAAAGACTTTATGTGGGAACCTTTCACTCCCTTGCGTTGAGGCAGTCGCGGGGGTTTAAAAAACGACTGCGGATACTTTCCGGCAAGGAGCGATATGTCTATTTGCGGCGGGCCTTTGATATGACCCCGGAGATTTCCCAGTCCGATTTCGACCTGGTGGTTGAGCAGGTCGATGCTATTAAGGCTTCCATGGACCCGCCTCCTGGGATTGACAAACCTTTGGGAAAAATGTTTAAGGCCTATCAGGATCTACTTGAGAGGGCAGAGTCTCAGGATTTTTCAGATATGCTCAGGCGTGCGGTCTTTGCCATGAAGTCCGGTGAAATCTCTCCTCTCCCGGTCGACTTCATGTTAGTGGATGAAGCACAGGACATGGATGAAGTCCAGTATGAGTGGATGCAGTGCCATGTAGCCAACGGCACCCGTGTTACAATTGTTGGGGACGATGACCAGAGCATTTTCGGTTGGCGAAGTGCAATGGGGTATCGGGGGATGACCGATTTTGTCAAAAAAAACAAAGCTGAACATCTGGTCTTGTCCGTCAATTATCGCAGCTCTGCTGAGATCATTAACGCGGCCACCCGGCTGATTACGCACAACAAGACCCGGGTCATTAAATCCATCCATCCCCATGTCAGCGAACCCGGCACGATTGAGGTCATAAAGGTCACTGACCGCAAAGACGAGGCCCATAATGTTTTGCGGGTTATCCGGCAAAACCCTGATGCGGGATGGGCTGTTCTTGCTCGCACCAATCGACTGCTTGGATGGGTCGAGTGTGCGCTTAGAGCGGCAAAGATTCCCTGCGTGAGGGTTGGGGGAAAAAGTTTCTGGGAGGAGCCTGAGCCTTCTGTCTTTCTGGGCCTTCTTCGATCACTGAGTCGAAATGACGCCATTGGCGCAATTCAGGCCTTGCAGTGGGCGGGGGTTTCTTCCCGCATCATCAACATGATCCATGACAGGCACCCCAAAGACAATGCTTCCTTAATCAAGGTGCTGACTGAGATCCGCAAGTCTCTTTCGGTCGAAGATAGACCAACCAAAAAAGTATTATCCGGCTTTATCGCCCGCAACAAAGAGTGGCGTCAGGCTGTTGCCAGTAGTCGCATCCGCCTGGTTGTCTCAGGCGTTGCCCGTTGGTGTGAATCTCATCAAGGCAAACAAGTGGGGGGCGATAAGAAGTCTATTTTTGGATGGTGTGAAGATATTTTCAACAAACTCTCCGGCAGTATCGACCAACGCATTCATTTTCTGACGCAGAGAAGTAAAGACACCCAGGACAGCAAGGCGGTCAAACTCATGACCTTGCATGCTTCCAAGGGGCTTGAATTTCCCAATGTCTGGATTCTTGCCGTAGAGGATGGAGTGCTGCCCCTTAAAAATTCCGATAATGAAGAGGAGAGGCGTTTGTTTTATGTCGGAATAACAAGAGCACAGCGACGGCTCATAATCAGCCATTCGATCACTGACGTTCAGCCCAGTATGTTTCTTGAAGAGGCTGGCATTGTTTCAGGAGTCTGACCCAGTGATGCCTGTGCAAGAAAACCTGCCCTTGGTCGATCTCTATCTTCTTGTTGCCCCGGGCCAGAACAGTGTTGATCTCAATTTTGGAGGCATGCTCTATTTCTGCGGGCATGAGAGTTTTTTTGGGGGAGTGCTGCATCGCCTCGATTGGGAGGGGGCATCTCTTTTGGGGATTTTGACCGGCGCGGGGAAGCTTAAGAAACCTTGCTGCGTGCAGGCGTTCTGTAATTATCTGCCGATTATTGATCGGGCGCTTAGGCTTCAGAGCTTCTATAAAGGCAAATCATTGCCGGAAAAGGAATTTCCGAATAAAGATTTGTGGAAACAACTACAAAAAGAATTCGGAACTCACCAGTTCTTTTTCTATGAATTTGAGCAAAGCTATCACAGACAGCACGACAAATGTCTCAACGCCCTGGATCAAGCTAAAGATCAAGCTCGGATGGTTCTTGATGTGCTTTCCGGCTAATATCTTTCATGGTGTCTGCGATAGCACCAAGGGCTGTAGGCTTTCGTTGCCTTCCTTTGGATTTGTTGACAGTGAAGATGAACATTTTCGCTGGAGTGCTTTTCTTCTTCCTGTAAGCTCAACGAACAGAATTTGCATTTTTCATTACCTGGCGCACCGTAAAACCCGGTCAGTTCACGGCCGGGAGGATGTCAATCAAGGATTTTTCGGGGGAGCCTAAACTGGCTTTTCGGCCCATGAACTCTCCCGCCACTAAACACCTATCGGTGTTGTAGTGGGGGTTTCCCGGTTCAGCGAAGACGGCGTTCGGGGCGTTGGCTCCCGAACGACTAACACCTTCTCCCCGGGCGTAACTTCGGACCGTTCCGGCCCTAGTTGTTTCCGTATGCCGCTGCGGCGCGGCGTTTTGAACTCGATCTCACCCGCGAGAAGCAGACGCACACCCCGGAGCTTGACGACTCCGGCGGCGTTTAAATCGGCGTTCTCGGCATGTCCGCAGCGTTGGCAGGCGAATTCGGCTTGGGTGAGCCGATTGCCCGGGGCGGTGAAGCCGCAGAGTCGGCATTCCTGCGAACTGTGGTGAGGCGGCACGACGATGGCGAGCTTGCCCATGCGCCGGGCCTTGTAACGGGTGAACTGATGAATCCGGCCCCAGGCGCTATGCAGAATCGCCCGGTTGAGTCCGGCTTTCTGGCGGACGTTGCGCCCCGGCTTGTCGACGGTTCCCTTGGCCGAACGGGTCATGTTTTTTGTCCGCAGATCCTCGAAGACGAACAGCCGGGCCTGAAGATCGTCCACCAGGGCTCGGCTGGCTTTGTGAGCCATGTCGGAACGGACCCGGGCTTCGTAGAGGGCATACCGGGCTGCCCGCTGATGGGCCTTGGTTCTCCGGCGCGAGCCTTTTTCCCGCCGGGCGGCGATCTTCTGCCAGCGTTTGCGGTGGCGTTCGGCTCCGGCCAACCGCTTTTCTGAATAGGAGAGAAATCGAACCGGCTGCCGTCGCAGGCCGCCGCCGGAATTGCCACGCCCCGGTCGATGCCCCGGGCCGCCTGAAGCAGAGTCTCTTCGCCCATCCGTTGCAGTTCGGCGGCGATCTGGGCTTCGGTCTGTTCCGGCGCTCCGTCCTCGACGGCAAAGGACAGATGCCATTGTCCCGATTCGACGCTGAGAATAATCGACGCGGGCGTCTTCTCGACCGGGCGGTGCGCTCTTACCGGGATCTCGCCCAGAGGGAACTTTTTGGTTCCGACCGCCAAACGGATGCCGTCTTCGTGAGGGGCCAGCTCGAACAGCTCGCGGGTGAGCAGGACCGATTGCCGGCCCTTGCGGGATTTGATCTTCGGGCGGCCCTGGCAGGCCCCGGAGAAGAACCGCTGGTACGCCTGCCGCCAGCGGTAGGCTCCGTTTCGCAACACGACGGCAGGGACTTCCCGCAGAAACGCGGTCTGTTCGGTGATGAAATGGGCATACTGCTGATCCCGAGGAATCGGCACTCCGCACAACGCCGGGGACTTGCGGGAGAACCGGCGAAAATAACGGTCCTCGCCGACCTTGGCGTTGTAAATGAACCGTTGGCAGCCGATCCAGCGCAAAAGGACCTGCTGCTGTTCGGGCGTCGGGTAGATGCGGAATTTATTGCCGGTTTGCATACGATTATGATACATTAAGCCGCATGGGAAATCAAACAACAAAATCGCTAAGTCATGCCGTCTATTCGATTAGGCTGCATATTGTTTTCGTCACCAAATATCGGCGGCGGGTACTCTCCCCGCCGCTTCTCGACTATCTGAAAACGGCGTTCTCGGAAATTCTGGACGACTGGCGATGCGAGTTGATCGAGTTCGGCGGCGAGGCCGACCATGCCCATCTGCTGGTATCCATCCATCCGGCGCTGGATATTTCGGTTTTGGTCAACAATCTCAAAACCGCTTCGGCGCGACGGACCCGGAACCGCTTCGCGGAGCATGTCGCTCAATTTTATTGGAAGCCGGTTTTCTGGCATCGGGCCTATTTTGTCGGGAGCGTCGGGGAAGTGTCGCTGGAGACGATCCAGCGTTATATCGAATCCCAAGGCACGAAGGAAAAACCGCGAAAATCAAAACCCCCTCGCTTGACCCGCCTCCTGGCGCTGCGCGCCTAGCAGGGGGAATGCGCTCGGTCTTGTTCAAGCTTCCAGGAAAAGATTGTTCGGAAGGTCAAGGTCACAGCGAGAACGTGTTGCGGCGACATAGAGCATATTGATTTCTTCAGCCAAGGCTTGACGGTCTATTTTCTTCTTTGGGTCTTTTTTTGCCTTATCTATTTCTGACCACAGCTTCCTTTCTGTAATAAAATCATCGCAGACTTTCACCTGGTCAAATTCCATACCCTTAACCTTGTGGACGGTAGAAAAAACCATTTCGGCCTTATCTCTTTGGACCTGTTTTTCTTTAAGCTCTCTGATGTAAGAGAACAGCTCTCGTCCATACTCCGAGACAATTTCGCAAACCAGATTAAGTTCCGAATCTTCCGTTGCAGCAATATATTCAAGAAGTTGTTGGTAGTCGGCAAATCCCTTGATGAAGCTGCTTTTGATTTTTTCTTTTCGTCCCATGTTGAGATAGAGGACATCAAAAAGGGAGGCTCCTTCGTTGAGGTAGGTGTAGGAGTTAATATCCCCTTCAAAATACATTTTATCGCAGCCTTCAGACATTGCGTCGATCGCTTCTTTGAGAAGCTTGAGGTTGGTCCTTGCAACAATAGCCTTGCTTTGAATTTTACGACCTTCTTCGGCCGCTCCGGTGATAAAAAGAGGATTTTTGTAGAGCCCGAGGAGTTTTCTGATTTCTAAAACTCTCATGGCTGTATCGGCTAAATCCTGGCCGAACCGAAAGCTTCGGCTGAGTTGATATCTGGGGAAATCTACTTTTTCCAGACTGTTTACCGCAAAACGAAAGCCGTAAATTGATTGATACTGATCGCCCACAATGATTTTTTCGCCCCGTTGTCGCAAAAAGACATCAAGCATAACGGGGCTTGCGTCCTGTCCTTCGTCAAAACATAGATGGGAGAAGTTCTGCATCTGCGGGCCCTGAAGCTGCCAGAACTTCAGATAAGCGTCATGGCTGACCGGGATTTCTTTTTTATACATGCGCCCCAGAAGGTCGCGAGCTAAATCATAAATCAAGGGAGCATGGCGAGTGACAAATTCTTTAGCCTTGCCATCTTTAACTGTTGAGAGATAGTCAATTTCGCTAAACGAGCGCTTCTCGCTGTTGCAGAACATGGAGATCAGGCGTTGGACGTGCCTGGCAAGGACAAGGTGGGCGGTTGGTTCTTTAGGGCTGGGGAAGATATCACACATTTCCAGAATTTCCGGAATGCGCAAACTCCCACCTTGCAGCAGTTGGAACTGGTTGCGAACATCGAGCATCCGGAAGGCCAGAGAGTGAGCTGTTTCCACCGTCACGTTGCGACACCCTGCCGCCCTAAATTTACGAACAGCTTCATCTTTTACGCTGCGATTGAACGCCAGATAAAGAATTCGCCCTTGAGGCCTGGCCTGAGCATAGCTGATCAGGGTAGATGTTTTCCCTGATCCGGCCACAGCATTAACACAGGCATCGCCCTGATGATTGACTACAGTTTTTTGCTCTTCGGTTAATTCCATCCTCTTTCCTCTAAGGCACAATATACTTTATTTTTTATTTATTTTCAATCCTTTTTGTATTTTTCTTCGGGGAATCTTAACTCCACCAAACTCAAGGGGCGCTATGGGACACGCATCTTTTTGGGTCCTAGAGGGAAACCGAAAAAGCTAATATTTGCATGACTTAAAAAGCTAATAACCAAAGGGATCCCACGCAATGCCGACCCCTCCCGAAAAGCTTGCCTCATCTCTGGAAATTCGGCACCAGCTACAGCAGCTGGGCTTGACAGCCATCCGGGTAGTGCTCGGCCATTTCGCCTTCGTTGCCATCCATAGATAGATGGCAACGGCCGAATCGGGCGTTTTCTGATGAACCTGATGTGCGCCGTCGGCGGCTATCCTTGGATCGTCGTCCCCGTCCAGGCGAGAGCTGCGTATATGGCCGCTCTTGAGGAGGCAAGTGCATACTCCGAAAAAAGAGAAGGGCCGCACCTTGTCAATGTCAATGGTGCGGCCCTTTTTTGTCGACTATCTGCAGTCCTCGGCTCCGGCGCTTACAAGCTGGTAGATGTCATCGTAGCCGTAGCTGGTCGGAACCCCGTCGCGGGTTTTCTGCAGGCGGTTGCCGACAAGATCATGGCTCGGGTAGGCGATGCTCAGAAGAGTGCCGCCGCTGCCCTGGTAGTCGAGACCCGCCAGCCAGTCGCGATCGGGCGCATAGCCGTAGACTGCAACCACCCCGTTCGGGTAGGACAGGGTGCTGCGGCGGCTGCGTGCGTCGTAGCCGAAGGAGAATGTGCCGGCGGCGCTGGCAATCGTTTCCAGCCGACCGGCGGTGTCGTAGCCATAGCCCAGCGTCTTCTCATCGACCGTGCCGGGCAGATACGTGACTTGCGTTTTCTGCCCGGCGCCGGTGTATTGATCGTAGGAGATCACCCGGCCGTTGGAGTCGGTGACCTTTTTCAGCCAGCCGTTGGCATAATATTCGAGCGTGTAGCCAATCGCGGGGTTGATTGCCGTCTGCAGCCGCCCGTTCGGGTCATAGCTGAAGGTGGTCGTCTCTCCGGTGATATGATCGGTCTTGCCGATAAGCTGGCCGTTGTCGGCGTAGTGGTAGCTCACCAGCAGCTCATCACCGCCGTCGACCTCTTTATCGCCGTTGGTGTCACGAAGCTTCTTCTCCAGCATCCCGCCTGCGGTGTAGACGTAGAGGATCGTGTGGCCCAGCGGGTCGGTTTCGCTTTTGAGGTTTCCGTTGGGATCATAGCGAAAGCTGGTTGTCTGGTTTTTGGCGTCAGTCAGGGAAATGAGCTTGTCCACCCCGTTGCCGCCGCAGGAAGGACACCCGGCGCCGCTGTATGCAAGCGCGGTCTTTTGAGAAAGAGCATCGGTGATGGTTGTCACCTGCCCCTTGTAATTGTGATCGAAGGTGGTGGTGCGATTCTCGGCATCGGTGACCGAGACGCGATTGCCCATCAGGTCGTAGCCGTACACGGTGGTCGATGAAGGACTCCCGGTTTGGGTGGTGGAGACAACCCGCGCCAGCGCATCGTAGGAAAGGGTGGTCGTTTGCGCCGCCTGATCGGTGCCGTAGGCAAGGGTGGTTGTGGTGTCCGGAGCATCCATCAGGTTTGTGATGCTGGTTTAATTTGCGTTAGCGCAGGGTGAGATGTCAGGTTTTCTCCAGTTAATCATGAAGTCTTCAGCTTCCTCTGCGGGCATGGGCCGGGCAAAAAGATAGCCTTGGAGTTCATTACATTTATGCTTGCACAAGAAATTAACCTGGCTCATGTCTTCAACACCTTCCGCGATAGTACGAAGCCCCAGAGCATGACTCATGGCAATAATGGTCTGGACAATTATGGCGCCGTTGTCACTTCCGGTAATTCCATGCACGAAGCTTTTGTCTATTTTGATTTTGCTGATCGGGAAGTCTTTCAGATATGTCAAGGAGGAATAACCCGTTCCGAAATCATCAATTGACAGATGAACATCGAGGTCGATTAACTTTTGCAAAATATCGGTAGAGGCGATATCCATAACCGTTTTCTCGTTGATTTCCAGGTCAAGGTATCCACGGGGAATATTGGTAGCCTTAATCGCCATCTCAAGCATCTTGATGAAATCTGGGTGAGAAAAAAAAGCGCTGCTGATATTAATCGCCATCTTTATGTCGGGCAGAGGCCCGCTGTTCCAATAAAAAAGCTGCGTACAGGCTTTGGCAAGGACCTGGCTTCCGATGTCGAGAATCAGGCCAGACTCCTCTGCAATCGGGATAAACTCATTGGGAGGGATAAAGCCTTTTTGAGGATGTTCCCACCGCAAAAGGGCCTCAACCCCGCAAATACATCCTTTTTTCGTGTCAAACTGAGGCTGGTAATGAAGCTGAAGCTGGTCATATTCAACGGCTTGCCGTAGATCCTCCTCCATGGCTACCCGTTTTTCAATCTGATCGCTGATATCCTTGGAGAAAAACTTGTAATGTCTGCGGCCATTGTTTTTGGCGTGGTACATGGCGGCGTCGGCACTTTTGAGCAAAGCGGCTCCGTCGCTGCCATTCTCCGGGTACATGGCAATCCCAATACTGGTTGCGGTATGAATCTCCTTGCCATTTATGACGAATGGTTCGTTGAAACGGTCGAGAATTTTACGCGCTACAACCGTTGCACCGCCCGGCCCGTCGAGAAAGGGGAGAAGAACCACAAACTCATCGCCTCCAAGCCGGGCAACCGTATCGCTTTTTCTCACCGTGTTTTTAAGCGTTCGGGCGACACTCTTTAGCAGTTCGTCACCAAAGTCATGCCCTAAAGAGTCGTTGATGCGTTTAAAGCGGTCGAGATCTAAAAACATGACTGCCACATGCTGCTTGTTACGCTCAGCCATCATCAGGGCCTGCTTCATGCGGTCCTGTAAAGTCTCCCTGTTCGGCAACCCGGTCAGAACATCAAAGAAGGCAAGTCGGCGGATTTTTTCTTCCCGGGCCTGTTTCTCGGAAACGTCATTGAATACAATCATCGCTCCGGCAACCCTCTCTTCAGAAAAGATTGGGTAGGAGCGAAACTCCGCGGGGAAGCTCGATCCGTCCTTGCGCCAGAGAATCTCTTCTTCTTTAAACTGTCCGCCGCCTACAAAGACCTGATGCGCAGAACAGTCTTCTTTGGATATTTTTTCTCCATCCTTTGATGAATGATGAATCGTGTCGTGAATATCTTTCCCTAAAAGGTCCTCTTCTTTTTCATAGCCCAGCATTTTGATTGCCGCATTGTTGGCAAAAACGCAGCGCCCTCTGCGGTCCATGCGAATGATGCCTTCTTCAATCGCTTCGATCAGAGCCCTCTCGTCCTCCTTGCTCTTACGAAACTGTTCTTCTGCTTGGTCTCTCTCTTTTGAAACTCGAATGACCGGCCTGAAAAGAATGAAGTGAAAAACTGGCCCCAGGAAGGCAAGAAGCAACCCTATATGCACAAAGTCTGCATAAGGGGCTGAAAATGTGTGGGCAATCCAGCCTGAAATGTATTCACACATAGACACAAGCATGGCAACCAAAAACAGGTGGACACCAAGCTTTCGGGTCAGGCTTTTTGTGGCCTTGCTCATCTTCCAATACCTCTCGCTTTCTTATCGTTCGGGAAGGGATTTCGTCAGTGTGAAAAGTTTAGGGCGACTCAAGGTCAAAGCTACTCTCGAAAAAGACCCATTTTAGGCCCCTATTTGGTGTTTGCTTTTCTCTGGCTTGTCTGATGGGTGATTTTCAAAGAGGGGAATTGTCGAAAATTTCTAAAATGTTCAAAAGAAAACGACAGGATAAAATTTACAACAAAATAAAATCCATGATACAGTTTTCTCTCGAAATATCTTAAATGGGCGAAAAACATTCTTCGGAGGAAACAAAAAATGGCAACTTTGTTAGAAATGGCGGCCGAGATTGTGGCAGCACATGCTTCAACCACGCAGATGAGCAAAGAGGATCTTGTCGCAGAAATACGTGAGATTCATGATGCACTCTCCGCAATTGAAAAGGGCGAAGAACTACCGAAGGAAGGAGAGGTGAAAGAACAAAGCAACGAACCTGTTGTATCTCGAAAGAAAGCATTCGGCAAGGATAAGGTCACCTGTATGATTTGCGGCAAGGAAATGACCACTCTTTCTCGTCATCTCAAAACATCCCATGATATGAAGCCAACAGAGTATCGTAAGCGTTTCGATATTCCTCGCTCTCAACCTCTGGCGGCAAAAAATTATTCTGAAAAGCGCCGTGAAATGGCAAAGGAAAGGGGTCTTGGCGAGAATCTGGCGAAAGCACGGGCTGCCCGAAAAAAATAACAATCAGACAGCAGAATTACAGACAAAGAAACGGCCCCAATTTGAGGAGGCCGTTTCTTTGTCTGTAGCCCTCTAGAAAATACTTGCGCAAACTCCCTGGATTCCCGAGGGAAGCACATCAAACTGGCATCCACAAATCTTCCACTGCACGCCTCATTTCTTTTTCATCCCTCTTGTCGTACTTGGACGTAGTTTCTATATTGCTGTGCCCGAGAAGCTTTCTCACCAGGTTGATGTCGCCTTTCTTATCGATCAACGTTGTTGCATAGGTGCGCCTTAGATCATGAGGACTGCACTTTTCGATACCTGCAAGTAGATAGCGTTTTTCAAGGATATGATAGACGCCTTGAGCAGTTAGCCCCATGTCCCGGCGAACAACGCCGCTGCGAAGGATGCGGCAAAATATCGCTCCCTCATCATTGCCGCGGACCTTAAGCCAGTTTGAAACATGATCGACTGCCGCTTCCGGCAGGGGAACTTCACGCTCCTTGTCGCCCTTGCCAATGATTCGCAAAGTCCTCTGGTTGAAATTAAAGTTTTCCCCCTGAAGCTTGACAACTTCCTCTCGCCTTAATCCCGCACCATACATTAGAGAAAAAAGAGCCAGGTCCCGGACTCCGGCAGGCGTTCCGTCGCGACATGCAGCAAACAGCGCCGCGATTTCCTGCGCAGACAGGGCACGGCCACGCGGCAGACGGGAACCTCGGCCCGATTTGACGTTGTTGGCTCGCAGCAACTCCTCGCTGCTGTAATCTCCATTATTAAATGCAGCCTTAAGCACTCCGCGAAGAGCGGCAAGAGTCAACTTTACTGTGGCCGGCGATTTGCCCTGATCGACCAGCTTTCTTTTGATGGCTTCGATATGCTGGTGACGTAACATGTGCCAGGGAAGGTCAAGAGATTCGGCCTCCGGATTGTCCGTAAGAATACGGGCAATCTGCAGCAGTCGTGACCTCATGTTGCAGCGGCTGTGAGAACTGTCCAAAGAATTGAGGTAAAGCAGTGCAGGGTTTAATTTTGGCGATTCTATTGTCTCCGAAACATCTTTCAAAACAACTTCAAAAGGCGTTTCTTTTTCTTCGTCCTTCCGGTTCATCGTCACTCCTTTATTTTCGAGGAAATATTCAACCAAATCCTCTGCGTTATATTTTTAAATCTGCCTAGAAACGGAAAGGAAGTGTCATTAAAACATCCCTAGAATCAAACCTCAAAACAATAGCCCCAAATCCTGTCTTTCTCCTAGCTTTTTATAACAACGATTATAATAAGTAAAAAATTGCCCGAAAACAAGGAGAATTTCTTCCACAGAAAGGATATGGGGCATATATGCAAAAGAAATTGTCTTGACTATTTGTAATTTAAGTAATATTATTGCCAATAATTTGCTTTGCAAACGTAAAGAAAGGGAGAGAGAAATGGCTTTTGAAAGATGGGAAAAAGTCGGTCAAACGATCAATAACCGGGTGACAATCTGGAAGCAAGGGCAAATCAATGTCAGTCCGGGAGCCGTGAATCTTTACGGCCTGGACAAGGCCAAAACAGCCTCTTTGTTCTTTGATCCCGAACGCAGACTGATTGGCTTGAAGTTTCACGACACCTTGGACGAACCTCATACGGTAGCTCTGAGTTGGAGAGATAAAGGTGGTTTTGGCCTGGGGGTTAAAAAATTTCTCGACTACTACGGAATCGATTACCAGCAGACCCGCAGATATGCTCTGCACCACAATACCGAAGAAGATCTCTTCGTGATCGATCTTAACGCGCCGGAAAAAGATAAAGAGCCCGAACAGGAGCAAAACAGCTCTGATATCAATGATGCTGACGAGCAAAAAACCGAAATCGATAATTCTGAGTCTAATTCCGACAGCGAAAACGAAGAGTCTTCTGCGCCCGGCGATAAAGCCGCCGACTTTAGTGCCGTCGAGGCATACACTGGATTTTAGTGTCCACCGAAAGGAAGTATATGAGTAAAAACACCCTGCCCTTACCCTTCGGGACCCATCGAACGTCCAATACAGGGCAAATTTGAAAGCCAAAGAAAAGTCCTGACAATCAGGGCTTTTCGCTACCCCAATCGATATAAAAAGAAAAGAAAAAATAAAAACAAGGAAAGGTTTTAGGCTTTATGGCTGGAGATTTAGAGAAAAAATGGGTCTCAAGAGAAGAAAAGTTAGAGAAAGAGGACGTTGAGCAAGCGCAGGCTGTAATCGACGCCATAATGTCGGGCAACCCTTATCTTGACCCTTTGATCGCACGCCTGCTTTATTTGCGCGGCATCTCTTCTGCTGAACAGGCACAGAATTTTCTGCACGGAAATCTGTCCTCTCTGCCATGTCCTGATGAAATGAAAGGGATGAAAAAGGCTGCTGCGCGGATTGCAGATGCGGTTATAAACAAGGAAAAAATCAGCATACATTCCGACTTCGATTGCGACGGAATTACCAGTGCCGCCTGCCTGATGACCTTTTTCAAGATGCTGGGGGCCAATGCCTCCTACTCTATCCCTTCGCGTGAAGAAGGATACGGTCTTTCAGAAGAAGCTATCCGTCAATGCGCCGCTGAGGGTACACGGCTTATCATTTCAACCGATTGTGGCATCACTGCTCACAAAGAAGCCGAAATCGCGCACTCTCTCGGGGTCACACTCCTGGTGACTGATCATCATCGTCCTCCGGACACCCTTCCCAAGGCCTATTCCATCATCAACCCTCACCAACACGACTGCCCTTTCCCTTTTAAAGATCTGGCAGGCGTTGGAGTTGCCTTTTTTCTCGCCGGCGCCATTCGCAGAGAGCTTCGTCAGCGCGGCTGGTTTGAAGGCCAGGCGGAGCCTCCTCTCAAGCCCCTGCTTCCCTTTCTCGCCATAGGCACAATTGCGGACTTGGTTCCCCTGAAAGGGATCAACCGCGTCCTTGTCGAAGCGGGACTTGGAGTTTTGCAGACAAATCCCCCTATCGGCTTCTCCGCACTGTGCCAGGCCGCAGGGGTGAAAAAGATATCCTGCGGCAGCATTGCCTTCAATATTGCTCCGCGGCTAAATGCAAGCGGCCGGCTGGAATCGGCTTCTTTGGGAGTAGAGCTTTTGCTGACGCAGGACGAACAGCAGGCACAAAGCATCGCCAGGCAACTCGATGCCTTAAATCGAGAGCGTCAAAGAATTGAGGATCTGACTCTTGAAAAAGCAATTCGGCGCATTGATCAAGGGGAGACGGGACAGAGAACAATTGTGCTGGCCGACCCCACTTTCCATCCTGGTGTAATTGGTATTTGCTGCTCTCGGCTTATAGAGAAGTACCATCGCCCCTCCATCCTAATCGCTCTTGATCAGGACCAAGGAAAAGGCTCTGGGAGATCAATTACCAACTTTCACCTTTATGATTCCCTGAAGCAGTGCTCAGAATTTCTGGACGGATTCGGGGGGCATAAAGCTGCAGCAGGGCTTAAAATCCAGCGAAAGAATATTGCCGCCTTCGCCCATGCCTTTGATGATCTGGCCCTGTCTTCTCTCTCCGAAGAAGACATGATCCCACGGGCTTTTTACGACGATCATCTTCCACTTGAGATGTGTACCGTTGAGCGTGCTGCAGGTCTGGAACTTCTGCAGCCTCATGGCATGGAAAATCCAACCCCCTGCTTTATCTGTAAGCAGGTTACGGCAGACAACGTGCGGGTGGTGGGAGAAAAACATTTATCGTTCATCGCACAGCAAAATGGCAGCCGAGTGCGTTGCATCGCCTTCGGTATGGCGCAAAGAGCCCAAGAAATACAGCAGGGTTCGTTTGATATTTTGTTTAGCCTGGGAATCAACGAGTGGAGAGGAGAGCGCTCTGCTCAACTGGAAATAAAAGACATCAAGAAAGGATAGGGAAAATGCTCAGATTGTTTTTAGGTTTATTTTTGCTCGTCCTCTCAACAACTCCCTGCCTGGGGGCCTACGCTGAGATTTCGCATCAAGACAATGGAGACGGCCGTGTTTTTGTCTCTGTGGATGCGACTTTCTCGACATGCGAACAGTGTGACGAAAATGGCGAAAATTGCACCAGCGAATCCGGAGGATTTCTCACCCTTTATCTCGACGGATCAAGAGTGAGTCGAAAAACCACGTCGAACTCCACTTATTCCTACACCTGGACATTCAACAGAACGCTTCTTCACGGGACAAAGACCTTTCGGGCGCAGGTCGAAGATTGCGTTGAAACAAAATCTTTTGAACATCAGACCTTTTTCGACAACACTCCGGTTATCGATGAAATCTCTGTTCCTGAAGCGACATCTGAACCATTCAATATCACAACAAACGTTACATTTACCCCATCTCTCTACAGTATTAAGGGAAGAATAAGAGTTTACGTCGATGGGTCTCAAATTTCCTACAAAAGCTGCTATGACGAGCAATGCAGTTACGACTACGAACAGCTGACATCTTCTCTGTACGATCCAGATCATGGAACTCACACAATTGTCGTAAAAGCAGAAAGCGGCGAAGCAATTTCGGAAAGACAGAAATATGTTGTTGTCGACAAAACACCGCAAGTCAGCTTTACCACCCCTTCTGTCGCAGAAGGACCTTTCGATATTACGGGCGAGGCGACATTTAAGCCTACCATAGACACGGTAAAGGGGACCATCAAGGCGTATATTAACGACTCTCTGGTATCAACAAAATATTGCTACGACCTAAGTTGCACATATAGTTATCTGGAGCAATCCGGTGAGCTGTATGAATTGCAACACGGAAGCTACCTCTTGCACCTAATCGCCGAAGCGGGGGGAACCTCAAGCAGTGATGAAACTTCCCTCGTCGTTGATCGAACCCCTGATGTCGATCTTATTACGCCCGTAAAAAATGCGAACTCTCCGTTAAGTATCAAAGGTGTCGTAAATTTTGCTCCCACCTCAGATACATATAAAGGCAGGATTGACGCCTCAATCAACGGATATACTTTTTCATCGATATCTTGCTACGACCAGGAATGTCTTTTTGATTATCCGCAACTTGAAATTGACCAGGGTGGCCCCTACAGTGTGAAGCTTACCGCCACTGGAGGCGGTGCCGAAAACAGCGATCAGGAAGAAATATGGGTAGATGAAATTCGCCCCCAGGATTGGCCTCGCGACACCTGCAAACTGGCGGCTCTGGGTGAGTCCACCTTCAATGTAATGACCGGCAACATCGCCCACGACCAGATGCTTTTCTCCGCCAAGGGCGGGCCTCTTGCAACAAGCCTTTCGCTCTACTACAACAGCCTTGACCGACTTGACGGATCTCTTGGCCCCGGGTGGGGCCATAGCTACGCAATTCGTCTGCACGCCAACAGCGACGGCTCAATGGTCCTGACCGATGCGGCGCAAAAGCGTTTTTACTATTCGGATGGAGCTTCCGGCTACACCACGCGCAAAGGCGATTTTTCGAGCCTGGTGAAAAACGGCGATGGTTCCTACCAGTTGGACTTTCGCGACGGGCAAACATACGAGTTCGACACAAACGGGCGCTTGAGTGCCATGACAGATCGCTTCGGAAACACGCTTTCCTTGTCCCACAGCGCCGACCAGACCACCATTATCGATCCGGCGGGAAGAACGACGGTTATCTCTTATGACTCCAACGAGCGCATTACCTCTATCACCGACCCGGCGCAAAACGTCTACACCTTCGAATATCACGCTGACTCAGGCATGCTCTGGAAAGTGCATTATCCGGCGGCCGACGCCGGTTCCGTCAATGGCACATGGGAATATCTCTATGATGCGGCAGGCTTCATGCAGTACAAGATCGACCCCGAAGGCCAGATCGTCAAATACACCTACGACGACCAGCACCGTGTCGCCTCCTCCATCGATCCCGAAGGCGTGTTCGACACCGCCGGCAACGAAAGCCCCGAGGGGCACTCCAAAGCCCTCTATTACGACTATCCCTCCCCTGGCCAGACTACCTTTATCGAGAAGGACGGCGGCCAGTGGGTCTACTCCTATGATGAAGCTGAAGGAGTGCTTCTGGCCAAGCAGGACCCTGACGGAAACGCGATTCGCTATGTCTATAACGCCGAAGGCCTGCTCTACGAGAAGATCGCCCCAGTCGATGCCGATACCGACTATGTGACCACTTATGCCTCCTATGACGCTTACGGCAACCCGCTGGAGATCACCGGCCACGCCCGGCACACCGACGGCACCAACGACCCGGCGGATTCGCATCTGCAGTACACCTACGACACCCAAAATTTCGACCGGGTGACCAGCATCACAAACCTGATGGATGACCCGGATACCGTGACCACTTTTGCCTACGCCACCGATCCGGACGGCTCGGAAGTCGTCACGGTCACCGACCCGGCGGGCAACCAGAGCGTGACGCACCTCAATGCCAAGGGGGCTGTGGCCCAGCTGGTCGACGGCGAGGGGCGCACCACCTCCTATGCGTATCATCCGGACGGCACTCTGGCGTCGGTGACCTCCCCCGAAGGGGTTGTGACCGAGCTTTCAAATTACACCGAGCTGGGCCTGCCGCAAACGATCCGAAGCGTCGGCACCGATCAGTCGGCGCAAACGACCACCCTCTCCTACGATGCGCTGGCGCGGGTTGTCTCCACCACCCAGGCCGCAAGTCCTTCATCGACCACCGTGTACGGCTACGACCTGATGGGCAATCGCGTCTCGGTCACCGATGCCGAGAATCGCACCACCACTTTTGATCACAATTACAAGGGACAGGTGACAAACATCACCGATGCTCTTTCTCAAAAGACCGCGCTTGCATACAGCGGCGCCGGGTGCCCTTCCTGCGGCGGCAACGGGGTGGACAAGCTCATTGCCCTGACCGACGCCAAGAACCAGACGACAAGCTTTCGCTATGATCCCAACGGAAACCTCAAGAGCGAAACCGATCCGCTGGGCCACACGATCCTCTACGTCTACACCGCAGGCGGAGCATTGGAGAAGAAGCTGCGTGACACCAACGGCGATGGCGAGGTCGACGGCGGTGATGAGCTGCTGGTGAGCTACCACTACGCCAATAACGGCCGCCTTGTCGGCAAGACCGATCATGTCACCGGCGAGACGACCACCTTCAGCTATGACCCGAACGGACGGCTGCAGGCGGCAATCAACCCCGCCATCGGCTACACGCTCGAATATTATGCCAACGGCTGGCTTGAAAAAGTCACCGACTCCAACGGCCGAGTGATCTCCTACGATCAATACAACGGCGCCGGGCAGAAAACGCAAATAACGTATCTGCCCGGCACGGTCGATGAGAAGACGCTGGGCTATGGCTACGACACCGCCGGTCGGCTGGAAACGATTGCCAGCGCCGCCGGCACATTCTTCTTCGGCTACGACGCACGATCTCGCCGCAGCACCCTGTCCTACCCGAACGGGGTGGTTGCAGTCTACGGCTATGCGCCCGATCGCGACTGGCTGGCGGGTCTCGACTACCAGGGCAGCGGCGGTACTCTTCTGAGCATCGCCTACCCGAGCCACGATCTGCTCGGCAACCGCCTGCAGAAAACCCGCGACGGGGTGCCGACCAGCTACGGCTACGATGACATCTACCAGCTCGTAAGCGCCGGCGCCGAGGCCTACTCCTTCGATCCGGTGGGCAATCGCACCGCAGGGCCTGCCGGTTCCGAGAGCTATTCTCACGATGCGGCCAACCGCATGAGCGCCGGTCGTGACGGCAGCTACCAATACGATGAGCGCGGCAATCAGACGGTTCGCAATGTCACCGATGGAACATGGGCGCTTGCCTGGAACGGGGAGAATCAACTGATCGAGGCCTCCAAGCCAGGCACCACAGTCACGTTTAAATACGACCCGTTCGGGCGATTCTGGGCCAACATGCCCCAGAAGCATTTTGGTCCAAAGTTTTAGCTCCTCCATTGATTCCGCAATCATTTTTTCTTTACTTAATAATTTGTCCATGCTAACTTCGACAATAAAAACAGGAGTTTTGTTGTTGGAGAGGATGAGTTTCAAGCAATACCGCGAGATCTTGAGTAAGCAGAAAAGCAAGCGTCCGCGTTCCTCGGGTCTTATTTGCAAGGATGGAGGTTTAAGCGAGGAGGGCGAACAGAGAAATCTTGCGGACTATCTCGATTCTTTGGGCGTCGAATGGTTTCATGTCCCGAACGGCGGGGCCCGCAATGCCGCCGAAGGAGGCAAGCTCAAAGCCCAGGGTGTCAAGGCTGGTGTTCCTGACAATTTCATTGTGGACCCTCCCCCTAAAGAGCCTTGGCGGCCAGGGGTGGTTATCGAGCTTAAACGTTTTGACAGCGGGCGAGTTTCACCTGATCAGGAAAGGTGGATTAAGTCTCTGAGGGAGAAAAACTGGGCTGTCTTTGTGTGTCATGGGGCCGAATCTGCCAAGGCAGTGATGCGAGAGATGGGCTATGAAACCCTGGTCTCTGGCCGGTGCCATGCTGGGAATAAAACCAATTTGCCAATGACTGCACTATGCACGAAAAAGGAGTAAAATTGTGACAAAGGAAGATCTGATTAAAGGTATTTCCGAGAAGGCCGGAGTCACCAAGGCTGACGCCGGCAAAACAATCAAGGCGATCGAGATGATTGTCCTTGAAAAACTGCAGAACGACGAAAAGGCTCTCCTGCCAGGCATCGGGACCTTTGTGGTCAAAGAGCGCAAGGCACGAAAAGGGCGCAATCCCGCAACCGGAGAAAGTATCGATATTCCGGCAGCGAAATACGTGGGGTTCAAGCCCTTGAAAAACATTCGCGAAGCTTTAAACGACTAATTCCCCAGCAGGACTCCTCTGTATCGCCCCGCTTTTTAGGCGGGGCATTTTTTTCTCTACAATTTAATTTTTTATATTGACTTTTAATTTACAACGTGAGATAATCCCCTTAAATATAGAGATCATTACTCGGACTTTAAAGGGAGATATATGAATCAGCCACAGCCTTACTTCGCAAACCCAACCAATCTCAAAGAGTTCAATGACGAGTTGGCCCGGTTGTACTTTCCTACAATCGATCGACAAAAATATGACCAGATCGTTGCCAGCAATCCTCCCGAACGTCTGGCACGGGCACTCAATCTTGCGCAGAATGACCAGGGGGCCCGCGCTTTTCTGGCTCGTTTGATCGGGGTGGATTCCCTCAATGTTCCAAGCACGCCCGCGCAGCCTCCTCGTGGCGCAATGCCCTCCAACGAGCCTCCTCCCATGCCTGCGCCTCCTCAAGGTTACGCCCAAGAGCCGCCATCTCCGCAGCAGGGAAGCTACCAGCAGCCTCCCCTGCAGCAGGGTAATTATCGCCAGCCTCCTGAGTCCGCACGCCAGCAGCCGGCATCGAATGGTCCTTCTGCCGCCCGGTCAGCATCAGCCCCATCCTCTGGTCAGGGGCAAGGTCAGGGTGGCGGCAATGTTTTGCAGGATGAAAATCTCTCTCATCATGTTTATGGCGGCAAGGCGGCTCTTTGCTTTGAAACGGACACAACCCGTGGCGGCAAAGATGGCAAAAACGCTATTTTTACTATCGCTCTTGATGGAGCGGCTTCGACTGCGCCGCGGCAATATGATTGGGCCAACAAGGTGCGCATCCAGTTGACTCGTGATGAGCTGCCCGTGGTGACCGCTGTTTTGCTTGGACTTCTGCCAAGCTGTGAATACAGAAATCATGGCGTTGCCAAGGATAAGGGATTCTCCATTGAGGATCAGGGGGATAAGCTCTTTATCAAGATTTTCGCCAAGGATTCTCCGGTCAAAGCTGTGCCGGTGACTGCGGAGGACGCCTTCTATGTCGCTCAGCTCTTTGTGCGCCAGCTTCGAAAGAATGCGCCCTGGCTCTCCGGCATGGATGTGGTCTCTCTGGTCAAGGCCGTTGTTGTTGGACGAAAGCAGCGCCAGCCGCAGTCTCAGCCTCGCAACGCCAACCCCCATGGCGGTCGGCAGCAGCCCCAGGGCGGATACCAGCAAGGAGGGGGTTATCGGTGAGAAAGAGTGTCTGCGCTCTACCGAGGCCGGAAGCGGGAGAGCCCAGGAACTTTAGTCGTGGGAGTATGTCAACATGCTTCATGCTGCAGATCTTCTTTCGGAGAAGGTTTTGCCGAAACGACACTCTTTCTCAAAAGGGATTGTGCAAAATTTAGGGGAAGATGCCGTGGAACGTCTTGTCGATTGCGCACACAGAATAGAAATTAAGGAGAAGAAAAAAAATGAAAAAAGGGGCTCTTTTTATTGCCATGGCGCTGTGTCTGATGGTGGCCACCGGATGTGCCGCGCCCAAACCCTATGTCAGTGATCCTGAAAGCTCCCATGCGCTCAATGTTCTTCGGGCGGCGGGCGCAAGGTATATCAAGGATGTAAAGGCTGAGGATTTTGAGAAGCAGAAGGTGGAAGGAGTCAAGCGAGGAGGTCCCGCAATTCCCGCCATGATTACCTTGCTCGGAGGAGGTTTTTTGCCGGCTTTGTCTTACTGGAGTGTCCATGACGATGCACCTGAAGCGACATCCTTTGTTTTTGCCTGGATGCCGGAAGATATGGCCGAAAATGGCAAGGAGGCAAACGACAAACTTCGAAGGATTGTCGCCAAGGCGTTTGCCCGGGCATTGACCGGTGAAAATGCAGTCGAGTTACCGTCCTGGTTTGAAGTTGGTGAAATCGAAGAATATTTTGTCGAGATTACGGGCAAGGGGTGTGACGGACCCAAGATAGGATGTCAGTACAGTATTTCGACTCGAAAAAAACCAGGCAAAAAAGGCTTTTCACCTGATTTTCTAGGAGGAAGTCCGGCATGGATTTTCACATTTGAGGATAAAAATGCTCCACTTCTTTATTTTTATTCTAATAAGCGTGATTTTCCCACGATCTCTCCAGACTATCAGGTTTACCTTGAAGCCAGCAAATATCTTCCGGAGTGGGTTTTTCTATATTTGGCTCCTGGTAAACATGGCTATGTTTCAGTCAGGACAGAAAATGATTTCGAGATGCTCAATTACCCGGTTGTTTTCAACCAAGGCGAAAGTTACTTTTTCGTAAAACCCGATTGATCTTAGGAGGAAGGCCTGCTGTTTCAGCGTGATTTTTGAGAACCAGCAGGCCTTTTTTCAATTTTGCCCCCACAACTCCTGCCTGGAGTCTTCTGCCGCGTTCTTCCAATCGTCAGAATCGAGTCTTTCTATCGTTCTTTCTGCCGTATTGGTTCGAGACGGGATATTTGGGTCGTTGCTATCAAAGTTAAGTTCAGATCCAGATCCTGTCAGGTCATCGATATTAAGTCTTTGATCATCAACATCAGGAAGGTTGTCGGTTATCGCCAAAATTGCAATCCACTCACTTAGATCGATTCTGTCCCAATCGACCAATTCCATTTTTTGCAGAGGAATCCCCTCGCAATTGGGGTTTTTTGCCGATCCTGGGTGGATATTGACTTCCACCTGTTTTAGAACTTGTTCATGAATGATTCTGGAGAGCGGAGATTCAAAACAGCAGTATGATTTTCTTTTTTCAACGCAAGAGCCTAAGACCTTGCTTGCACAATAGGACCCTTTGTATGAGCAGTTTTTTTGTTCGCGTTTAACTCCTAATTCGAACTCTTGTTCCTCGCATTCCCATATAATTTGAACCAAAATATTGGAGATCTGGTAGATCAAATAAGCATAACCAACAACTGTCAAGGCCGCGCCAAAGTATCCTCCGAACGCCACATTTCCATTGTTAGCTAAAGCCTCAGAAGCAATTTCACTGCCTCCCGCTCCTCCAACTCCGCTGAAAAAAGTATTAACGGCGGCGGCTCCAAATTTTTCATACACCCATTGAGCCATTTGGTTGGTGATTTGCTGTACCGTCTCCCCGATGGCGGATTGAGCCGCTGTTACCAACCCTTGCTCACCGGCTTCCTTGCCCGCGTCTAGTCCAATTCGCCCAGCGACAGACTCCCAAGCTGTTGTGAATGGTTTAGCCATGGTTTCGGCGACATTTGTTCCCCCATCTTTCAAACTTGTCCAACTTCCATAAACCGGATTTTGCATCCCCATTATTTTTTCAGCGCTGGCAAGTTTGTTCATCCCGGAAATCAACGAAATATAGTCGCCAAGCGAAACCGTCCCCGGGGTTTCACAACAATCCTGCCATCCCCCCAAGGCCATTTTGCAGGTATAGGGCTCACCGCCAAAAACCGTGCAGCCTGTCATATTTTCATTGCATTGCATGTCGTTGCCCATATAATCGGCCGCGTTCAAAAGTGCCACGGCTTTTTGAAAGTCACTGCTGGTCATGGACTGCTGCTCAACGCAGTCATTTCCCATGCAGCGAATTTCTCCCGGGCAATTGTAGGAGTCTTCCCGGGACGCCGAAGGGATACCGACGCCGTAGCCGCAATCGTAGACATCGGTTGTGACATAGCAAAAGCCTGTTGGAGAAAGTGACCCTTCTACGCACTCTGTTCGGATGAAAGCACATGAAGGATTTTTTTCAAATTCTTCGCAAGAATCAAGAACGTCTCCTTCGTTGTAAGGACAATGAACATCGCCCTGTGGGTCAGTCCAACAATCCATGTGTCCAACATTATAATCACACTGATATTCGGCTGAAGCTTTCCAGCAAACATCAGTCATTGGGTCGCCAGGGTACAGAGGAGACAAATTCTCTCTCGCAAATTCAGGCGTTATCTCTAAACCATTAATTATTTTTCCATTATCTATTTCATCACACACCCATGTAACATCACAAAACCCTTCGGGGTAATCACAGGAATCTTCCCTGATAACTTCTTCCTCGTTTTCTGTGCTATCTATTAGGCTTTCATCTCCATACTCTGAAACCTCGTATCCTATAGCGGACACATATAGATCAAGATCCACCCACCCTCTCTTGTAATCAGTTATTCCTTTGGCACAGGGGGGGGTCCCATTTCCCCTCCCTGGATCATTCAGGTCTAAAGTTACGGTCCAGCCATTATCGTTGCTCGGTTGGCTTTTAACGACTGCTGATGCTTCAGATACTGAGTATTGAAAAGAACTTTTTAGACGAACGAACGCCTCCATCCCCGAGGAAGGGAGATGGTCGGGATTTAATGGATAAAAATAGTAACTGCCCGCCATTTTTTCATCTTCTGAATTGCCTCTATTGGACCCACCCTCAAAAAATCCGGGATACAACTCTTCAACTTCACTTGGGAAAAGGTCCTTGTAATAATAGCTACTATCGAGATTATCTTCGTATATTTTGAATGATTTTATGTTATGGTCGAAACACCCTTGATAGCTAAAGACTTTTCTTTCTGGCACAGTGGTTTGAGTCACGTCGACTTTTCTTATTTTTTCACACCGATCAGGTTTTCTCAGCCTGTCACAAGTCTGCAGGTCGGGCATGTGCGCTCCCCAGCTTGTCCGGTTGATTGAGGTTATCTGCTGGCAGTCGGCAAATTCGCCACTGAAGACATCCGCAAGGACTGAATCTGTTTGCCCCCAGATCGGGTCATTTCTCATATCCGGATGGGAACGAGATTGTCCTGACTTGACGACACGGTAAGCCTCGCCGGTATTGCTGGGGGAATCTCTTAAGAATTCGAGGGTCGTCTCCGTTGCTCCGAATATCCCGTTATTGTCTCCATAAAGAGAGTCATGGGATTCTTCGTTGGGGTTTTGATCCAGTTCCTGAAAGATCTCTCCGACATTTATGTTCATGGTTGAAGAGGAATCTTGCGGGTACAGGGTTATGTTGCCCGAGCTATCCGCGGTTCCCATGCGATTAAAGTCCGGCATGAAACTCTCAGCGGAACTCTGTCCCTTGTTGGCGGCATCGGAGAAAGCATCAGCCCATGCGGGATAGGCAATGGCCCAGTTAAAAAACATCAGGACCAGGACAGATACGGTTTTTAAAGCATTGCGTGGCATAAAATCATCACCTCAGACAGCAGTCATTCCAGCGCCACAGAAAATACGAGTAGTCTTCTCCAACTGCGGGGATAGAGCGCCACTCCCCCCAGGTAAACGTGCTTTCGCCAATAAAGTGAGATCCTTTAAGGGTAATGTTGGAGGCACCATTATTGGGAGCCGGGTTGCTGGAATCCTCATTGCTCTCATCGCTTCGGCCGGACATGCTGTAGTCGCCCTTAACTTCGGCCAGAGGGAAAAATTGGGACATTTTGTATTGGGTTTTGGGGATGGTGGGGAAAATCTTGCCTTTACACATGGCGTCATCGCCCATGGTCAGCCGAGCCAGCCCGCGTCGATGCAGAGCTGCAAGAGAACGTGTTGCAACAAGGCTTGATTCGCGAGGAGCGGACGCATTGGTCAGAACATTGCCGGTGAATGGATACAGAGAGCCCCAACAGCCTGCAGTCCAGAAAAATTTCTTTATGGGGTTTCCTGTGGTTGAGGCTACGCAGTCAACAGGCTGCATGGCTTGGGCAACAGGCAGCGCGGCCCAGGCTGTTTCCGGGGCGAGGTGGAACGCCAATTCATCGTCCAGCCACGTTGGATCTGTTGCGGAGATATACATCAGGTCCATATCCATGAATCCGTCTTTGTTGCAGTATTCGTCTACAAAAAGATCCATGATGACCAGCAGAGGAAAAGCAAAGTAGGTATAGTGGAAAGTGGATTTTCCCGTGGAATCTTTTTCCGCATCGCCTGATCCGCCAATGGCGCGAGGAGAGCTTCTCAGCATGACTCCGCCAAGGGATGGGGCACACCACGGCACGCGGGTCACATCGATCACCCGGGCTGGCTCAAACATGCCAAGCTGAGAACCAAGCTCTGGAACCCCATTGTTATCAAGGCAGTAACACATGGGTCTTGCCGGCGCCGCACCGTCTGGCACATCTCCTCCCCCGACCGGCACGCCCGCAATGCGGATAGGAAACAAGGTCGACCAGGAGACATCCGTGATCAGTTTGCCACTTAAGAGTTTGTTGTCCGGGCAGACCGGATTGATCGATCTACTCTCTTCGGTTGCCCCTCCATTTTCAGCAAAAGTGATGAAAGGGGCGGCCAGTCCTAATAATAGAGAGACGATTGTGGCAAGAAGCGTTTTATGGATTTCATGAGACATCAGGCGGTCCTTGTCCTATTCGGACGCCTTTTCTGCAAGGCGAACGACCGTTTCAAAATCTTCAGTGAATTGCTGCCAAACACTGTTGCCCGCAGCCTGATAGGTCAGCCGGCTTGGATGATGGGTGACTACAACCTGCGGGCAGCCCGGCAGGAAGTTAAGTCTGGATCCGTTAGATTCCCGGCGGATTTGAGCAAAGGAGTTTTTCCCCAGGTCCATTTGAGGGCACACCGATTTAAGCGCGGTTGCTCCAAGGAGAAAAACAACTTCTGGACGACAGGCCTGGACCAGCCTTTGCCAGTGAGAAAGACAGCGCAGGCGCACGTTTTCCGGCGGATTATGGTTTTTGATCCGATTTTTTGAAGTATTTTCAAGATTGGTACACATCACCACATTGGCGATATAGTGTGGGATCTTGGCCAGGCCTGATCTCTCCATCTGGGTCCTGAACCTTTTGCCGGCCGTTCCCTGGGGAGCAAGAGGCCTTGACGCGCTCCACTCGTTCTTTGCCGGAGCCTCAGCTAAGACCAACACCTTGACCATATCGAGAATTTCGCAGTTCGATTCGCCTGGGACAAAAGCATGGATCTTCCCGTCGTTGCTCGACCAGAAGGGGCATTGCCAGCAGTTATTGAAAGATTTTTCTAAAACCATCACTTGCTCCGTCTTATCTGGCGCGCCGTAAAACCCGGTCAGTTCACGGCCGGGATATAAGGTGCTGACCGCTTGCGGTCATTGCCGTTGTTTTTCGATGTACTGCCTGATGATGGAGATCGGCGCGCCGCCGCAAGAGGCGGCGAAGTAAGACGGCAACCAGAGTCCGCCTTTCCAGTAGTGCCGCCCGATCTCCGGGTGCTATCCCTTCGGGACCGGGAGTGGACCTGTTCACGTTGCGCATCGCATCACGATCGAGACGCGAACGCCGCCATCAATATCGAGCGCGAAGGCCTTCGCCTTTTCGCTCACCAGGCGGGGGCATCGCCTGGAAGGGGAGGCTGCGTAAGACCCGCCTCGCAAGAGGTAGGCCGCAGCCGTTGATCCTTGAAATCCCGGTCTGTTCACGGCCGGGAGGATGTCAAGGCAATAAATCGGTTTCGGGCGGATATTCACGAACAACAAACTGCTGTCCTTCGGCACTGACTGCGGCCGGGACGTTTTGCAGATGGAAAGTCTGCGCCAGGTGATCCTGAAGAAGGTAGACCGGATGCCCTATTTTTTCTTCCAGACTTTGGTAGGCCTTCCAGCCGTTGTCCCTCGGGATTGTGGTGGTGATAAACTTGGTTCTGTATTTTTGCCCGTAGAGATGCCCCATTTTGATTGCCGCCTCAACTTGTTTGGGCTCGCTGCCGTTGAAAACAATCAAGGCGAACGTCGGAGGCATGACTTCCATGGGGTTGATGCGTGTGCCCTTTTTGACAATAATGTTGCCTTTGTCGTCGGTGATATCCTGCTGCGCCTCATACAAAGGTTTGAACGCATAAGCTCTTGGTTTTTGAGCGGTTGGCAGGTCGGTAAACTGATAGCGCTTCCAGTATCGTTGCCGAACCTCTTTTTTCTTTTGATCCCAGTCGATCTGCTTTAGCCGTGAGGCGATCTCATCCATCAAGTTTTTCTCGGCAACAGGCTCTATCGGTCCATGGGTGCCTAAAAAACCAGTCTCGCCCTGCTCTATTTTCTTCATTATCCATTGCGGGTCTGTCACACCTTCGACCCAGGCCACGGCCTGATCATGTTCTTCAAGCATTAGGGTTGGCGCATTTTCGACGCGGTACTTTTTGTATCGCATCGGGTCAAGGTAGACGGCCGGAGCCGATTCAATCTCCTGAGTCAGTTCCGCCATGATTCTAATCGCATCGTTGATGCGTCTTGTGCCGTCTGGCAAACCGCTTAGAGCAAAGATGACGTTGTGTTCAGATTCGGATAAAGAGCGAACCAGCTCTTTGATTTTTTCCTTGTTCCGGACTTTTTTCCCCAGGGTAAAAAAGACAATGACTTTTTTACCGATCTCAACGTCAAGACTTTGGGAGAGAACATCTTCCCCCAAAGATTCTTCCGCGATTTTTTTTGATTTTTCCCACATCTTGCGGGCGATCTGCTTGTCCTTTTCGGACACAGTGGGAGATTTCAGATCCAAATCGCCCAGGATTTGTTGCTGTTTTTGCGCATCGCTCATGATGCTAAGCGATTTTTCAATCCATTGCATGTCTTGCTCGGACAGGGGGTCTTGAGCCCCTGCAGCGAACGCAGCGCTCAGAAGAAGCAGGACGAGAGGGATTATTTTAATCAAGCATGCGCGCATGGTTTATCTTCAATGACAAGGATGTGTTCATTGGGGTCAATTGGTTGGGGAATATGGTAGCGAAACCCCTGCACCAGAAAAATCGAGGTATGCGCTTTAAGCCATGCCTCTTCCTCTTCTGTCTCTATGCCCTCTGCAATCATCAGGGTATTGGTCCCTTTGCACATGGTTTCTATGGCCTTGAGCAGATGGCCTCTTCGGGCGTCATGCTTGGCGCCAACCAGCAGGTTGCGATCACATTTGATATAGGTGGGGCAAAGCTCAATCCATTTCTGCAGATCGGCAAAGCCGGTACCGAAGTCGTCAAGGGCCAATTCCACCCCTTTGTTCTCCAACGGAAACAGCTTTGTTTTGATTGCCTGACAATCGACAATTCGCTCAGATTCAAGAACCTCGATTACGATTCGTTTTGGCTCAAGATTGATGTCGTTGAGAATTGTCAGAAATTCCTGGGTGTCAAACTCCTCGGAGAGAATGCTTTCAGGAAACATATTGAGAAAAAGCTTGCCGCCCGGGTCGTTGGCGGCAAAGACGCGGCAGGCGGTCTTCATGATCTGAACATCGATGCTGGCAAGCCGCCCCTTGAGCCGGGCAAAGGCAAAAAGATTGATTGGGGATTCAACAGGTGACCCGACTGGACCACGAATCAATGCCTCTCGGGCAAAAACGGACGTTTGCCCCCGACCTGTGATCATAATTTTTTGAAAGTAAACTCCGAATTCCATAGAAACCCGCCTGTGGTCTTTTCGTTTGAAACGAGTTGAAGGATTGATATTTAGGCCGCACCCATCGAGAATCAGGTGGGTGCGGCCTAAATATTGCGATTATTTGGCACCCATGCTGATGAAGGCCAAAATTCCCATAATCGGCAGATAATAGGCCGCGACGATGGGCCGCCAGAGCGCTTTGGCATTGAGATTGTGAGGGACGTCAATTCTCATCTCCCCCACTCCATCCTCTTTAATCGCGCTGGAGTAAAGACCGGCATAACGCTCCTGCATATCGCAGAAATGGCCATCGGTAATCCAAAGAAGCATGCACAAAATTACACCCAGCCCAAGTTTGAGGCTTGTTCCAGCAACCGATACCGGCGCAATCATGCTGAAGGCCAGAAGAAGGCTCAGCGAGATGGCCGCTGTCATTCGAACCGCCAGGGACTGCCAGCCATAGCGACGGATGTTTGCCTGAAGACTTTCGAGATGAACCTGCTTTTCCATTGTTTCTCCTTTTTGTGTTGTGTGTTTTTAAAATAAGGGGTATGCCTGCCCCACAATCTGTTCCGAAGAAATGGGCCCCCAGTACCTTGAGTCAAAAGTGCGAGGCTGATTGCCCATGACCCAGAAACGCATCTCTTCAAGAACCATTTCCCTGTCAAAACTCGGTGTGACCTTCTTTTTCTCTTCTATTTTTGAAACCACTTCCGGGTCGATCCTTCCATAATCAACTTCGGCATCGTTGATAAACATCTGCCCCTTTTCTATCCGAATGCGATCTCCTGCGGTAGCCCTCACCTCCTTTATCATCAAAGTGCCCGGTTCGAACCAGGGACGGGTGCGTTCATCGGCGTAAAAGGCCACAAAGTCTCCCAATGCAACGGATGTGTCTTTTTTGTCGATGACAAACAGTGTGTAGGGCAAGCAGGCCTCTTCTTGCGCCTCAAGCCCGAACGAAAATCTCGACGTTGCAAGATGAAAAACCGTAACGGTTAGAACGATTGTGGCAATCGCCTGCAAAGCGAAAACTGAAGTTGGCTTCTTTTTTTTTTAAACACGTCAATCTTTCCTTTCTTCTTTTCTGGGGACAAAATAAAAATCTGGAGCGCTCAAAACACTTTCTGCTTCAAGGACAACAAACCCTTGATCTTTGAGTTCGGCGGCAACCTGGTTGGTTTTATCAAGGGCGATTTTGACAAACTCCTGCTCTTTGTCCGTGCCTTTGACCTGCTCAAGAGTCATGTCCATAATCTTGTACTTATCCACTATCGCGATCGGCATTTCAGCTTTTGCGCTGTTGTTTTCGTTGAGATACCAGCCTGCGCCGGCCCCAATCAGGGCGGCGAGGACAACAAGAACCATCTTTTCGAAAAACCCTGACAAAACCTACACCTCCCTTTTAAGCGGCGTTTTCATCATCGTCATCATCAACCAGAGAGTCGACTGGCAGGCTGGTATAGGGCCCCTTGGTCTTGTCGCTGGATCCATCCTGCTGCCGATTTCTGCGGCGCAAAATCTCGTTGATCGCCTCATCCAGCGGATACCCCTGTTTGAGCAGCGTTTCGATCTCATGGACATCCTGGGGGGCGGTTGAATAAAGAAGCTGCTTGAACGGTTCGACATAGAGTCTGCCGACAGCGACGGATTGATCGGCAATCAGAAAAATCTCCGAATACTGTCCCGCAAGGGTGTGAACAGTGCGCAGCAGTTCGAAGCCATAGTCCCCCACATCGATGCGCTTTTGTTCTTTGAGTTGGGCAACCGTCTCCTTGTTCTGCCCGAGCAGGAACTTAAAGGAGCTGTTTTCCGCAATGGCAACCCCGTTGGGGTTGTTATAGAGGTCGTTCATGGACTGTGTGCAGATAATCAACGAGGCTCCGTATTTTCTGAAGCGGCGCACCGCGGCCTCGATAAAGTCGGCGATATCGCCGCGCTTGAGAAGATCCCAGGCCTCATCGATGACCAGCACCTTGCGCCGGTCACGGTCTCCTAAGAAAACATCGTTGGAAATCTGATAGATGGTCTGCAGCAAAACGACCTGCTGCAGATGCTTTTTGCCTTTGAGTTCTTCGAGTTCGATAACGGCCAGCCGGTCGCTGAATTTGACGTTGTTTTTGCCGTTGAAGAAATGCCCGTATTCTCCCTTGGAGGTAAAGGGGAAAAGCTGGTGTCCGATGTCACGAATGCGACCTCTGGGATCGTTGTCTTTTTTGAGTTCTTCGGCTAAAAAGTCGATGTTTAGGTTTGAGCCCTTTTTGGCCCAGCACTCGCCGAGAACGCGCCTTAGTCCCGAAGACTGAAAGTCGCTCAACTGCTCGGTAGGCGCAGCCATCGAGGCGAGAATACCCACGAGCATGTCAGCTTCTTCCTCATAGTTTTGGACCACATCGAATGGGTTGAGACATACGGGGGAGTCTTCACCGAATTCCATAAACTGCCCATCGAGATGAGTGCAGAGCTTTTGGTAGCTTCGTCCCACATCGATAATCCAGGAGCGGCCACCGATGGAGAGATAGGACAGAATTATTTCGTTGGTCAGGAAGGATTTTCCCGACCCGCTTCGGGCGGCAATGACGCAGTTGTAATTGGTGGAGCTGTCAAACAGACACAGATTCATCAACTGCCCGTCACGACCAACAAAGTTAAGGACCTGAGATCCTGTCCCTTTCCAGCCGGCAAAGATCGGAAGCTGGGTGATAACGTGCCGTGTGGCCATGGTGCGATAGCGAAAAAGCTCGTTGATCACATCTCTTTCTGCGCCAAAGGGCATATTGTTTAGCGCCAGGGGCAGGCAGAGATATTTATCCTCCATGAGTTGATAGCCGCTTTCACGCCAGTAAGTTCTGGCGTTGGAAACAGCTGCATCCTCATTGTCCTTGTCGGTAAAAAGAGTCATCCCAAGGTAGAGCTTGACCACGCGATCACCGTCATCAAGGGCATCGAAAAGAGCGTCGAAGGAGTATTTTTTGTCCGCCAGGCGTGGGGACCACTTCAGAAGCGGCCCATAGGCCTGATTGGTCACCCACTGTCTTTCTTTCTCCATCCGGCCCCGAACTCCTTCTGAATCGGGGAACACCAGTGAAGCTGTCAGAAGGACCCTTTCGCGAATCCCGCGAGAGCCGGTCATGGGTTCGGTCAGAAAGCGACGAGCCATTCCGAGAATCGAGTATTCAGGAAATTTTTTAATAGAGAGCGTCTTGACCCGCGTATCTCCGAAAAACACCCCCTTGCGGTCTACCTTGACCTCGGTATTGAAATCGAAGATCTGATCGCGGATCAGGGTGTTTTTGTCCCATCCGCTGTCAACATTGCCGCGCCAGGACGCTTTGGGGCTTTGATTAAGAATAGAGGACATCAACCGGATATATTTACCCGGATCCAATTCCTCAATATCCCTGATGCCTGATGTTTCCAGAGACTGGCGGGTGGTGCGCCGCAAGATCGCCGCGTTTTCAAGTTCCTTGTCAGTCGGGATGTGACTTTTTGTCGGAACCTTCACGGTCACAATAAGCTGGATGTTGCGCAGACGCAGATTTCCGGCTCCTGCGAAAGGCTCCTCAGTTTTTTCGCGCAGAAATATCGCTCGCTCGGGACGGACCTGCCCCAACAGGCCTTTTTCGGCAATGCCCATGGTAGTGTAGGCATACAGAGTATCTTCGATGTCGGGAGAGGTCCAAAGGCTGAACTGAACAATCGTGTTTGTTGGCCAGTCCTGGTTGAGTAAAACATTGAGACGGTCTCCGGCCTTTTCGTCTGCCCCATACATGGGTTGGCACAAAAAACCAAAGCCTATGGTGTCTTTTTCGAGAAGAAACAGCCTGTCTTCTTCGGAGAAAGCAAGCGCAGGGAGAAGTTCTGCGGCGACGTCTCGTTTATAGCTTTTCATAAAAAAGCCCTTTTCATTCTACAATTCAAAGAAGGCGCACCCTGCTTGCACAAGCGTTGGCCGGCAGCAGGATGCGCCGATACAAAGAGGGGTTAAATGGTTGCGCTAAAGATGGTCTCCACGATGCCTTCGGCATTGTAGACCCCAAGGCCTGCGCCGATACCAACCGCAAAAGCCATCAGCGACTGGCGCACAATCCCCGCGACAACCCCGACGATTATAAATGCCAGGGTAATCAGCTTGCCGACCGAACCTTGGGTCCAGGTGGTCAGCTCGGTGTAAACGTCATCAAGAGGACCGCCTACGCCGCCGGCCATCGCGATATCAGGGACCACTGAAATCGCAGCCAGTAGCATCAGGCAGAGGGCAAAGGGTTTTGCCCAGTTGCGTTTTTTGTCTTCCATGTTCACTGTCTTTCTTCTCCTTTGTTTTGGGTTTGCGGCACGATTGACTGATATTGGGAAAAATCGGCCGGTTTGTTGTTTTTGCCTTCAGGTTGTCTTGACCGGACGTCAAGAGGTTTAAGAGATGCAGCCCTTTTTGGAGCCTTCTCCCCCACCATCCAGCGCCTTTGTTCAACTTCCGAATAAATCGTGTCTCCGGAATGCAGAGCCCCGTACTTATCCTCCCAGGAAAAGACTGTGATCCTGATGACCTGGGCCGGAGTCCTGATCGGGATAGAGCCGTTCGTATCAAGCATGCGTTGGGCGATTTCGTCACGATGCAGAGTTTGAGCAGGAACTGGCATCTGTGATTGTTGGTCGCTTTTTTTATTTTCCTGCGCCTGCAGCTGTGCCTGAATCTCTCCATCGAAGTCTGTGAGGTTGTAAACGTCACGGGCAGACATGCAATTGACGCCTTCGGGGAAGCCTTCGCACCCGTAGTTGCCGTTTCCCAGACCCATCGAGCAGCCACTGGCCAACAGGCTCAACAAGACCAGTGCTGCGAATTTGAGGCCCCGCCTCATTTATTCACCTCCTTCCAAAAAAGCTTTAAGATCTCGGGGTGCTCCCCGGCTTACACGTTTGTCGTGCGAGACCACATAGGGCACACCTTTGATGCCAAGAATTTTTGAGCTGATCAGGCTTTTGCGGACCCCATCGAGGTCACACATCTCTTCTTTGACAGGGAGAAGGTCGTAGTTCTCACTCATAAGGGCCTGTGTGGCCTCTTCGGGATACCGATCTGCCGCACACGCCACCTGTTTTGTGTGCTTGACCGACTCCGGGCCCATAAACGGCAGTGGGATCAGGCGAAAGGTGTATTCGGAGGCAAGCTCCGGCATCTTTTGCATCAAGGTGTGGCAGTGGGGGCAGCCAGGGGCGACAAAAACCACGACCTGCTTATCTCCCGAGCCGTAGTCAAGGCCGAAGAGTTCCTGCACATCGAGTCCGACTTTTTCGAAATCGAGCCGATCCATGGTGTCGGTGAGCTGCTTGACCGAAGAGATGGTCTGCCCGCTCCACAAATCGTGAAGCTCGCCACGCACCATGTAGCGGCCATCGATTGAGAGAAGAAAAGTCTTGCCGTTGGCCTCAACCATCTGAAACCCTTCCGAGGGAATCATCTGCATGGCATCAACCGCCTCCTTGTTCGGGTCGACCATCCCCGGCGGGAGGTTCTTCATGGCGGTGGGAAGCTGCTCTGCCGCCATAACGGGCGCGGAGATGGCCGCAAAGGCCAGAATTGCTGCTGCGATAAAGTTTTTACGGAAATACGTTGTTGTCATACCTTCTCCTTTTTGATTTGCATTCTATGCGTGTTTTTTGTCGACCACCTGTTGAATAAAGTCCTTTTTTGACACTTTTTCGACTCTTTTTCAGCCTCCGGAAACCATCTTGAGCTTGGTGCCGCGCGTCATCAGGAAATCGATTTCGCGACCGGCATCAATTTCAATGATGGGAAAGATGTTTGCGGCCATGTCCATATAGAAGTCAGCCAGCTTCTCTAATGCGTCACCCACGCCCCGGATCCCGGCACTTTCCAGGGCCTGTTGTGAGAAGTTCTGCTGGAAAACTTTTGAATCTGAATCGGAATTGGTGACCAGCGTGGGAACAGGCGTTGACGAGAACACGTCGCTGAACCCATCCATAAACCCAGCCATAAGCGCACGCGCCAGGAACTGTCCCTGCTTGCTGACCAGGCGCCCTCGCACACCGGCCTTTCCGTCTTCGCCGGAGGCGAACATATCGATGGGTGCCTCGATCACGCCGCCATCTTCGCGCACACAGGAGATCAGCTCCGAACGAAGGTAGGCACGCTCCGAACTCAAGTCCCCGTAACCAGAGGCCACCAGAAAGCACTCGCGCACATCGGCACGATGGCGGTTGGGCAAGATGGCCTCCTTTTTAAGGCGAAGCACAACCGGATAAGGATTGCTGCGAGCGACCTGGGCGGTAGGCGCGTCAAGGCCGGTCAGAAGCGTTCCGCTAAGAATTGAACCGGCAGGGATAAAAAATTCCTGCGGCTCTTCTTCCTTTTCTTTTTTTTGCTTTGGATCTTCCTGAGCGGTGATAACGCGAAACTGAGTCTTTTTCTTTTTGGATGTCTGCTGCTCCTGTCCAGCTGTACCTTGAGCGGGGGCAGCCGATTGATTTTCCCAATCCACATCGTAGAGCTGCGAAGGATCTTGTGTCGATCCCAGAGGTTGCTGTCCTTGCGATGAAGCGCTTCGAGGGCTTGACACATCACCTTGCTTGCCCTGTTGAACTTCAAGGAGGTTTTGCATGTTCTTAAGTTTTTTGTTGTAGATCTCTTCAACCCTTTTCACCGCTTCTGAGGCAGCAGCCCGGCTGACACGCTCTTCATCGAACTCCACAATTTTCTTGCGGTCTTCCTGCTGTTTTTCGATGCGTTTATTGAGGTTTTCGTTTTGCTGCTGCATTTTGGCGATTTCTTTTCTCAGGCGACTGACTTCGCTGGTTAGCCCTTGCAGGCCCTGCTCTCTGACGTTTGCGCCGGTAAAGATCTCCTTTACGACGTCATCACGCGAAACGCGCTCTCTGCGCGTATCGGTATCGCCAGAGACAAAAATCCACAAAATGCCGATAAACGCTGTGGCGATAAGCCCGATTGAAAGCCAGCGCCTTTGCTTGGCCGGGATTTTTTCCATCAACGAGCTAAATGCGCTTCTTTTATTCGAACTCATTACCGAGCACCTCCCGACTGAGAAATCAAAGATGGCCGATGGGGCTTTTGTTCCTCCGGCGAGGGGCGACGGAAGATCGTGTAGAGTTCTGTCGCCTGACCCGGTTCGAGCCATACATAAGGCCAGGGAGCCGCTGCAAGCATCCCGCGCTGATAGCAGGCCCGCTCGTTGATCTCGATGGTCTGGTCGGAGATATTGGAAATCTTGCTGACCACGACAAACATGTTGTGTCCGTCAAGAATCTGTCCTGTCTCGACCGTTACCCCCGGGATATCGCAGGTAATAACCGGATCTTTCGCCGAAGGAAGCCTTAGCCCGTAGCCCTGGGGCGTGTTTTGCTTTGCGATCTCAACCATCAGCTTCTCGAGCATACGGGTGTATTCGTCCTGGACCTCCCACTGCTGGGCGGCAGCTTGTGAGAAGCCTATGGTTTGGCCTTCTTCGCCTGCGACAAGGACTCTGACTTCACGGGGAGGAATGGCGCGAGGCACAAGCGTTAGCGACAACGCCTTGGTCTGATCACCCTCTTTCTCCGTTACGAACATAGTGATCAGGTCCTTGCTGTCGGGGGTGACATAGACGATGGACTCATCGTCAGCATCCACTTCGATCGCAGCACTGGAAGCGGTGTGAACCTTAGCCGTACCAAAGGGGGTGATCAGTCGGTTGGTATGGTTGTTTGCCACAGGCAAGATCATGTTCTCGCCGGGGTAAACCTCGATTGCGACCCGGGTGCTTTCCGGCTCCTGCTCTGACTTGTTCGATTCCTGTCCCGGCGGGATGACAGCTTTTGTTTTCTTTGACACAGAAGGCGCGGGCGTCGATTGACGATCTGCCGTTTCTTTTGCTTCGGCCACCGTTTCCTTTAAGACCCCAGGAAGTGAGAGAGGGATGGACTCCTCTTGTCCGTCCGCGGAGGGCCTGATTTCTGTGACCCGTGGCGTGGAAGAGGAAAAATCCGGAGTCATCGAGGGGCTTTTCTGGTTCTGGCCAGACGTATCGATGATTGATTTCAAGGGTACGCCGGGCAGATCTTGCGCTGTGGGCGCGGCAAAGGCTGCACAAGACAGCGAAAGCAAGTAAAGCGCAGTCAGAAATGTGAACGTGGTTTTTAGTTGCATACAGCCTTTCCTCTTGGAATTGTGAGATTTTTCACTGCATATTTTTGGTTTTCGGGGGGAACGCGAGAAATATCTTGCCTTAAAAATTTCCAGAAAAACCTTTGAATAAACCCCTTTTTTTGCCCTTATTTAGACGAAAAAGCCCCGCACGATGTTTGTGCGGGGCTAGTGGTTGCTTCAGGAGGTAAAAGCACATTCGGAGTTGTGTTTTCCAGATTCACGCGCACTTGGTCTTCGTGACGCGCTACCGGCGGGACATCTTTTCCCCGGCACACTACGAAACCATGCGGGAGGTGTTCGCCAAGGTCTGCGCCGACTTCGGCGCCGAGCTGGTCGAGACGGACGGGGAGAGGGATTACGTTCATCTCCTGGTGAATTATCCCCCCACCGTTCCGATCTCGAAACTGGTGAACAGTCTGAAAGTTTTTCTCCTGTCAGTTAAACTCGTTTATGGACATTGGCCAGACACAACCACATAAAGATTGCGATCACCATAAAAACAAAAGGCGTTGTCATGGGAGGTGGCGCAATCGGTAAAAAAGGCAACGTCAATAGGATGAAAATTGAGCCGTAGATTCCCTTAAGTCCCGAGGAGTGCGCCAGGGGGCTTGAGAACGAAAATCTCCACTTACTGATTTCCCGATGCGCCACACTGTCGATACCGACTGCGAGCAAAAACGGAAAAAGATACGGAAGCCAGGTAGTAATAACAGCCACGCGGTAGTAGACGAGATAAAGAACAAGCCATGTTGTATCCAGGCGCTGCTCGCTCCATTTGCCTATCCCGCGGTCGTCAAATTGAAGATCGCCTTCCTGGTCCCATTGCCCAATCAGAAAATCGTAGGTGGCATGCAGCATGCCGGTTTCGATAAATGAGGCGACATACCATGCGTCTGCATCCGCCTTTATCCTTTTTGCGGTCTTTTCTCCCAGAGAGGAAGCCACCACCTGTTGTTCTTTTTCCAGAGCAGAGGCGAGCATCGTCTTTGGTACAAAAAGAAAAACAAGTCCAAGTACGACGAGAAAAAAAGTCAGAAAAACGAAAATCGGGTGCCTTGGTTTTTGGTTATTTTGTTTTTCTTTCGACGGCATCTGTGCTTAACCTTTTCTTCTAAAAGCGGTTCAAATAATCGCCTTGTCTAACCGATACCTGTCTGCAACAGGCGTGAAGTTGAAAACATCCTCGATGTCTTGCCCCAGAATGTCGCGATCTCTTTCGCACAAAAGGCGATCCAGGGTTTTTTTCGCCAATTCAGGCGTCGGACGCGTTGGTTTTGCTCCGGATGTGCTTTTGCCGCCGACACTCTGGACGCTGTAGATCTTGTCGGCGCATGCCTCAACTACGCCCTGGAGGAAAAGAACAAGAATCAGGCGGTCTTTACCCACATGTCCAAGAAGTTCAGGGCGTGCATCGGTCACCCTTTTCTTTGAGATATGCAGGCAGGCCGCAAGAATTTTGAACTGATTGTCTTTGTTCTCGACCTTTGCGCATAAGGATTCGGTCAGGCGCAGTAGAATGTTTCTGACATTGGGCCAGAGAAGTTCCAGCCAGTTGAAAAATCGTCCAGTTTGGCTTTTTCGAATTGCTCGTTCCAGAAGCTTTTCAGAATCTTCAATCTTTGCTTTTACCTTGGGGGCCATCTTTTTATTTTCCCTTTCTTTTTTTGTTTTGGCCCTCTTCTTCCAACTGCAAAATCGGGAGTTTGCCTTTGACAATCTTCCCATCGGATAATTTCATGAAATAATGCAGATTCGGCAGCAGGCCTAGAAGTGCAGGAGGAATTAAATCCGCCTCTTCCTCTTTCAAACTCTCACCATACATTCCGCTAAAATCAGAAGGACTGTTTGTCGTTGTCCCGCTTCGATATTGTTGTTCAATGGATCTGACAACCGTTTTGGGCAGGTTTTCCGCAATATACTTTTGCGTCTCGCCATCAAGGACGCGAAGTGTTATCAGGTTGTTCAAGTTGCCCAAAGCCTGTCGTGCAGCCGCCTCGCTCCCCGTTCTGACCTCAAAATCGGCCAAGGTCTGAGTGGCCACCCAAAGTCTGAATCCTGCTCCGCGACCTTTATTGAGAAGCTGTATGGTGGGCTTGTTGATGATCTCTGCCGCTTCATCTACAAAGATGTTGACCATCGAGATTTTGCCCTCGCCATAGTTGTAGATGTCTCCTGCTACCGCCGTCAGGTCTGCCAAAAGAATTGAACCTATGGCGCTGCCCACGGTCCCGTCAGAGAGAGAGTCAAGGCCGACATAGACGACCTTGTTGTTATGAATAATTTTCGACATATCCGTGATGATTCTATCGTCATCGGCCGAAGGCTCTGGAGAGAGCAGATCGCCGAGAGTCCCGCCTGTAAGCATGCTCAGGATCGGAATAAGCGAAGCCAGCATTTTCTGCATGTGCTCTCGGTTGTGCGTGTAGGCATTGATCAATCCGTCCATTTCCGTTGAGGGCAAAACAGGTTTGATTACGTTGTTGTAGAACTGGATATATGCGTCGACCTCGTTGCCCTTACCTTTAAATCGATTCAGGTACGGTTGAATTTTCTCCGACCAGTCTTCCACGTTCTTGTCGAAGTAGCTTCTAAGGGCCCGGACAACCAGAGGCCCGGGTTCGCCCTCGACATAGCGTCTGATCTTGACGAGGTTGGGGCGCTCATCAATAGCAAGAAGTCCATTGACGATGTTGTTCATGGCCATCCAACCGAAGGCTACGAAAGGATCGTTGGACGATTCGGCGCTCATCAAAGCCGCAAGGCGGCTTGCGATCTCGGTGGGGCGGTTCCAGTTGCGAAGCGGGTCGATACGCACCGAGTTTTCAGGATAGGCCGGATGAAAGACCATAAACCTCTCCGGCTGCCCGGCCTGAACACAGGCCATACGCGCTTTTTCGCGCAGGGCATGGTCGCCTTTGGGGTCAAAGATGATCACCGGCTCGTTGCGCATGACCGCCTGGGTGACAGCAAGACCGAAAAGCTGCGTCTTTCCGGCACCGGTGGTCCCGGCAATCAAGGTATGGCCGTTTTGAAGCCCCAGCGGAAAGAGAAGGGGTTTATCTTCATCTCCCAGGCCATGAATCCATTGCGCTCCATACTTCAAGGCTCTTTTGCCAAGGACCCGCTGGGGGTCTTTTTTAAGCAATTCTGTAGCTCGCTCTATTTCTGTCTGGCCCCAGGAAAACCCGCTGCCCATCCAGGTTCCCTCTTTGAGTGAGATTTTTTTGAGAAACTTGTTCCACGTAAGAAACTCCATCACCCCTTTTTTAAGTCTGGCCAGCCGGGAGTGCTGCCTGAGAGACTGAGCACCGCGCCACAAGGTCATCAAAGAGCAGACTGAGGCCATAACCACAAAGGGCACCATCGGCATATCTGTTTTGCGCACGACAAAAAACATCACGGCCAGACATAGGGCCCAAGACACAAAGGCCCACTTTTCAATATTGGGGCGGTAAGGTATCTCAAACGTTTTCAATGATTTAACTCCGTCGCTGTCAATTTTTAGTTCGCAATAATGTAATATTCAGCTTCGGGGCCATCTCCTTCGCGGATATCTCCGGCCAGCGTCAGCTTCAGAATTCCTCGTTTTGAAACCCCGAGAATCTTCACCCATTCCTCAAAATCTTTCTGGCGCACACAAATCCCTGCCGAAGAGTATTTAACGCCCATGAAAGTTGGGTTCGCCTTGATCTCTTCTTTAAGAGCGCGGGTGATGATCTCTATTTCTGTGAGTTCATCTTCTGGCGCCTTCTGTTTCTCAGGGGGTAAATTTTCCCCTTTTGTCTTTCCTTCCTTTTCTTGCGCAACAGTAGTCGGTGCCGGTGGATTTGATTTGGACGGAACGGCCGGCTTTTGTTTTTTGCCGCCAGGCTCGCTCAGGGTCAGAACCAGCGCGGTTATATCCTTGTTGACAATCAATGCCTTGGCATTTTTTCTCCCGAAGGCGTCTATTTCCCGAACCGCCTTGAGTCCTGAACTGGCGGGGTCCGGCAGAATCCATTCCTGCTCCAGAAGCTCTTTTGTGATGGCTGAGATATCGAGACCGTATCCGCTCAAAGCGCGAGGATGTGCCAGGGCCAGGCAGTTGTTTTCGTAAAGTGTGGCATCTTGCCCCCACTTTTTTCTCCCTGCCGCCAGGTCCTCGGCAAAAGCCTCGAAGATAGGACCAACGCCCTTGATTTCCTCGAAAAAGGATCTTGCATCCTGGATTTTTTCCTGTATTTCATACTGCCCAGAGCAAGGTTTTTCAAATCCCTTGTTTTGAGCCGCCCCCTGGGATGTTTCGCCTTCCTCATCTGCGATAATCTCCGGCAAGGGAGGAGCTTTGGGACCTTGAGTTTGTTTTGACTGGGCCGGCTCCTTACCCTTTTTCGCAGCCTTGTGACTCTTCCCCTGTTCCGCCGGAACCTTCGGCTTCTCTACTGAGGGCTTCTCAGTACCCTGCGGATGCTTCTCTTTGTCGTCCGAGTTGGACTCCGAGCTTGCGGGTTCATTCCACGGTTCGGGTGGTGCAGGTTCCATTGTGGGGGGCGGGGATGCAGAAGGCTCTTTGCAGTCTTGTGCTTCCGTCTCTTGCGAGACGTCCTGTTCGCGGGCGTCACTCAGTATTTCACTGGTCACAAAGCCCGGGACGGAAGCGGGGGCCGGGTCAAGAAGAAGATCTGGCGCACTAAACCGGATAGCGCCAAGCTGGGTCGGACGCTTCTCGCACAGAATTTCAGGGCTTATCTGCCACAGAACTCGGCGCGTGTCGCCCTCTGCAGGCACGATAAAGTCGCGATCGAGCAGAATTTCAGCAATAGTGCTCGGGTCCTGCGGGATCCCTGGAATATTGTCTCTTTTGAGGTATTCGGTAATGTCTTTTGCGCCATGAGGCCAAACGCAATAAAGCTGGGAATCGAGCATCCAGAGCCTTGCTCCGCGCTTGTTGTGCTCCCACACTCCGTCTTTGATCAATCGCCTCATAGCATCGAGCAGATACCGTTCGACCGGTACGCCATACTGAGAACCCAGATCCGATCCTGTCGAATTCTCTCTCAGGTCTTTGGCGCAACTTTCCTTGTCGTACTTATACACAATGTCGTAGATGACGTTTTTGCCGGTAACTGTCCCCATGATGGTATCAAGCATCTTCTGGAAAGGGTCTGCGCCAACGCCTGCATCCATCAGGTAGTTTTCAATCTCTTCGGGAACGATTTTTCGTAAAACCTGGGCGGAGAATTTTTCATGTTGCTTATGCTCTCGCGCTGTTCTCCAACGAATGTAGTAACGATCAATTCCTGCCTGCTCGCCCCACAACACAATGTCTTTACCAAAAGGGTTCCAGCAATGGTTGCCCGTTGAGTCAACCACCTCCATATCGGCGATAGGCTTACCCAAATCGTGTGTAAGTCCTGCGATAAAGGTGGCCATTTCGTAGCGTGGCAAAACCTTTTTTCTCTCTGCAGCGGTCAAGTTATGCCCGAACATCACGCGGTCTGACGCTTGCACCGACCACAGGGCGACTTCGAGTCCGTGGCGCAAAAGTCCGCCTGCGCCGCGATGGTGGTGAGATTCGCTGGCCGGCAGCAGATGGACAAAAGCTGCATAACGCCTGAGCATTGGCATATAGAATTTGTCGAAAATCTCCCCGCCAGAGCGCATAGCTTCCCGGATTTGGGAGATCTTCTCCGCTTGATGCTCAAGCAGCACATCGACCGGCGCCAGTGGAAGTCCTCGGGCAAAAGGCGGGTATCGTGGGATTTCATCCTCCCACATGGCTGTTTTCTTAGGTTTTTTTCGCCAGAAAAGTAAATTCATGGCGCAAATCATACACGCTTTCTTTTTCAAACAACCTCCCGAATAAACCGTTTTTTCCGCCTTATTCAAAGGAAACTTTGGATCCTTTTGCCGTTACCCTTTGGTGGTCAAACAAATCGCCAAAGAAAGGAATCAACAAAATGTTCAGGTTGGTCTTGCTGTTTACAGCCTTTGTGGCGGGAGGATGGTACTCACTCCAATCTCCTGCTGTCGCCCAATGGGTCAAAAACGTCGTGGCAAAAGCCGGAGGGATTTTTGCGTCTCTACCCGGGATTTCTTAGGAGGACATAGAAAAGGTCAGGAACCCACGACTAAAGTCGATGGTTTGCAAGCCCTAACCTGACCAGCCTCAGCTGAAAGCCTCTCAGGTCTTTCAGCTACGTTACCGGCGAATACATAGGTACCCTGGAGTGCATTTCCCAGCCCCAGGCTCTACGGGCAACCATTAAACAGACGTAAGGGGTTAAGTCGGTGCGGTTGCCGACAAACCGTTGGATAACATTGGCGAGGGAAACATCACCCGCGTAAGCGGAGAAAGTACGGTAACAGTATGCAACAAGTATTCGTTCTTGATAACAACCGGCGACATTGTTAAGGCGGTTGTAGTAGCGGGAAGGAAAGCAGGGACTTACGTCGGGCGGGTAGCGGTTCGCGCTACCGGCTCATTCAACATCAAAACGGAGGTAGCCACCCTTCAAGGCATCGGCTGGCGACATTGCCGGCTGCTGCATAAAGCGGATGGCTATTCATACGCCTGACGGCGTAGCTCCATTCCTCCCATTACTGAAGTAGTGGGTTTCCTGGAGGTATTTTTCATGAGCAAGGTTTATATTGGAACGCTGCTTGCTTTTGTGGTCGGAGTTAATTTGGGATGTGCCGGCAAGTCGGTGGAAGAGGTTTCCCCTTTTTTAACGCATGGGCAAGAACCCGCTCAGCAGTGGGCTTATGAAACAGGCTACGGCGTTGTTTCCCCCGAAGCGTCAGGGGCCGTTCTTTTAGTGACTCGCCCCGATCATGTCATCAGGGCTCAAAATCAAAGGCTTCCGGAGATTATCTGGGGAGAACGCACGGAGGAGGAAAAAAAGACTCCTTGTGCAAAGAAAAAACCCTGCCCCTTCAAAAAGGGGGATAGGCCCTGTCAAAAATCCGTATCTGACAAAAAAACGACTGAAGATGGGCCAAAAGTCGGAGTTTTTCCCATCAACGAAGAATCCTCCAAGCTCGCGCAACAGAATTCAGACCAAAATCAGGCTCTACAAAAAGCCCGCGACTTTCTCAACGAACGAAAATCAAATGCCTCTGTCCGCAGTGAAGGGCCAGATCTCTCTGCGCTGGACAGGGCGTGGATGAAATATTGCCGGAATGGAGAAGATTTAACGGATGAAGACATTGCGCTTCTTGAATCTCACAAATACAAGATCCCTCCCCAGTACCGCGACCGCTGCCTGCCGCCTAAATAGGGAGTGCATCGCGCGATTGGAAACGTCTTCAGAAATCATGACGGAGTTTTATTAATGCAGCAAGCAAGCTTAAATTTTGGCGCCGGTGCAGAAGGCACACCCATGGCACAGCCGTCCAGCCTCCGGATGGAGGAAACTCTTGAATTCTCTCTGATACAGACGAAGAAAAGAATCATTGCTCAGGCCGAAAAATTGCCGGCCTGGTCCAATGACTCAAGAGCGATTCCCAACGAAATTGTGAGATCCGAAGTTTTTGGAATGGCCGTTAAGGGAGTCAAGCGTGAATGGATGGTCAACCACGAGGTTCGCTGCTGGAAAGGAAACCGCATCCTTTTCACCGGCGAGACCCTCGATCAGCGAGATCTCGATGTTTGGCTGGCCGTTTTGCATTTTTTTCGCGACAAAGACCTCTATCATCCCCTGTATCTGACTGCAGGGGATATTCTTGATGTCTTGGGCAAAAGCAAGGGGAAGAACAATTACGAAAGGCTCAAGGAGAGTATGAGGCGGCTTAAAAAAGTGACGATTGAAATTATCAGCGACTTTCGTCACTTTGCCGGAGGATTTATCACGTCTTTCGATTACGATTTTTCGCGCAAAAAATACAAGGTCATGATCGACCCGGGCATGGCGAAACTTTTTGCTCTGGAATTTACCCGTATTGAGTGGCCGGTTCGCAGAACCATCAAAGGGGATCTGGCTCGATGGCTTCACTGCTATATCAACTCCCACGATGCCACGGTCAAAGAGCCCTCCAAAATTCATCTGGGCAAAATCAAGGAACTGGCGCGCATAAGCCCTGAGAGACCTTTGAATAAGGTGAGGTTTGATGTGCACAGCGCCATGGAGAGTCTTAAAAACATGGGCATTGTCTGCTGGTATGAGATAGATAGTAACCTTTTGAAATTTGCCCGTTCGAACTGATCTGGCACTGAATTTAAAACAAAAACCCCGATCCGGCACACAGCCAGGTCGGGGTTTTTGTTTTACGTCATTCAGAACGCTTCAAGCATGATAAACACGCGACCTTTTCCGACCTCCGGCGCATAGGCCGGATCGTTTTTCTCCGGCGGGTCGAATTCAAACGGGACATTATCGCCCAGCTCGACCTGGTAGGACGCTGTGCGTACCGTGATGGTGCCGCTGTCCTGGGCCTGTACTTCGAGTTTGACCCGATTGGTGCCAACCTCTGCCGTCTCCGAAGCGGGAATGCTCACAGACAGGCTACTGGACCAGTCGCTAAGCAGCGTGTATCCACTGCCCGAATCGTGCCAGAAGCGGTAAGTGTAGATACCTGGGCCTTCTACCGAAGCCTGAGCTGTTGTGGCGGTGTCCTGGTAAACAGGACCCTCTACGGAGAGGCTTGCTGCGGTTGGGGAATCCGCGGCTAAGACCTCAAAGGTTTTGGTTGTCTCAATGTATTGATCGTCCGGGGCTTGGTAATTTTTCGCACGTGCTACAACCGTATATGTGCCCGGTGCGTAGGCTGTATGCAAATAGACGACCACAAATTTGTCTCCGACAAAGGTGACTTGTCGCCAGTCGGTAAAACTGCCTAGAACCCTTGCCCCATCCGGGCCGTAAGTCTCGTAGGCTATCTCGTAATAGTAATAGTTTATGTCGTCCGAAGCTTCACCTGCGACGTGGATGTTGGTCATCCTGACCTCATAATCATCGTTGTTCTGAACGGCAGGGCTGGCCTTATCAAACGAAAAATCGAGTGTGTGAGGTGCTGCAGCTGCTGTTACCTCGAAGGTTTTGGTTGTCTCAATATATTGATCGTCCGGGGCTCCTTGGTTTTTCGCACGCACTACAACCGTAAAGGTGCCCGGTGCGCGGTTTGTTTGCAAAGAGACGACTATCAATTTGTTTTCGACATAGGAGACTTGTCGCCAGTTGGTAAAACTGCCTAAAACCCTTGCCCCATCCGGGCCGTAAGTCTCGCAGGCTATCTCGTAATAGTTTATGTCGTCCGAAGCTTCACCTGCGACGTGGATGTTGGTCATCCTGACCGCATAATCATCGTTGTTCTGAACGGCAGGGCTGGTTTTGTCGAACGAAAAATCGAGCGTATGCGGTGGCGAGGCTGCCCATCCCCCCTGCACAAAAAACAGCGAGAAAAACAGCACCATTAATCAAGACTTCTTCACGACTGCCTCCTTTTGCAAGAATGTGTTATAAACGCTCCCGCCACTAAACCGTATTGGTTGTAGTGGGGGTTCTTCTCGGGTCAACGAGGTCTGCGCCTGCGACGGTTGCCGCGTGCGACTGACATCCTCTCTTCCGAGCGTAACTTCGGGTCGTCCCACCCCTGGTTGTTTCCGTATACCGCTTTTGCGCGGCTGTTTGAACTGGATCTCACCCGCGAGCAATGCGTTAACGCCTCTGTGCTTGATGACCCCAGCGGCGTTAAAGTCAGCATTCTCGTGATGGCCGCAGCTTCAATTTTCCTGGTTGCAGAAAATCCACTTTTGCAAGAGAGTAGCGCAGACTTCAGGGCTTCTTACTGTCGAATAAGTGCTATTTTCTGCCCTATTTAAAGATTTTCCCGGCCATTTTCAGAATCTGAACAGTAGGGATTGGATAGCGGCGGGGTCGAAGAAAAGACAACTCAATCCGCCAAGGGACAAAAAGGGGCCGAACGGAAGAATTTTGGGTGGGGTTCCCTTGCAAACGAGCGCGTGGGCAAGGATAAAAAAGAAGCAGGAAAAAACGGCGACGATGAAGATAGGCAAAAGAGCCTGCCATCCCAGAAAAAGTCCAAGAACAGCAAAAAGCTTGGCGTCACCCATTCCCATGGCTTCACGTTTGCGCACAAGAATGTAAGTCCAATTGAGTGCGAAGAAAACGCCATAGCCTGTTGCTGCACCAATCAGAGCATCAGCTAACTCGGGGGAGTTGTTCGAAAAAGCGAAAAGCACCCCTGCAACTGCAGCCGGGTAGGTAATCACGTCCGGAATGATCTGGTGATCGATGTCAATTCCAGTGATAACAACCAATGTGACGATCAGAAGCAGACTGGCCGCAAGATCAGACCCGAAGCCGAATTCGAGATAGGCCGCCCCAAAAAGAGCGGCCGTTACCATCTCAACAAGCGGATAGCGCACGGATATAGGTTTGCGACACCGGGCGCAGCGTCCTTTTAGGACAAGGTAGCTCAAAACAGGAATGTTTTGTTTCCAAGTGATCGGAGCTTCGCACTTTGGGCAGGCCGAGCGCCCGTTTGCCCAGTTTTTCCCAAGTGGCAATCGATAAATGACAACATTCAGAAAAGACCCGATTACGGCACCCATGACCGCAAGAAACGTCGTGAAGTAGATATCGATCATTAGCCGACCCTCGTGACCTTGAGCACTTCGCTAAAAGAAGTTGTATGGTCTGCCACCTTTTGCAGACCGCACTGAATCATGGTTTTCATCCCCTTTTTGATTGCCGCGCTCTGAAACTCCCGATGGGAGATGCCTTTGCGGATCATCTCGCGCAGGTCTTCATCCATGTAAATAGTTTCGTAGATAATGGTGGGAGAGGAGTACCCGCCGTTGCAGAATTTACAGGTGCTGCTTTTTTTCTCGGAGGCAATACGCACGGTTTCCGGGGCTTTGACGCTGTGGCGCAGAAAAAGCTCTTTTTCGTCTGCGGTCAGAGGCCTTTCTTCGTGACAGTGCTTGCAGAGTTTTCGCACCAGGCGCTGAGCAATAATGACGGCCAAAGAGGACTGCAACCCGTTGATATCGACATCATAGTTAAGCAGTCGTGGGATAGCGCCTGCTGCATCGTTGGTATGAAGAGTTGAGAACAGAAGGTGTCCTGTCAAAGCCGCCTGAATGGAGATTTTTGCGGTTTCCGGATCTCGAGTCTCGCCTACGAGAATTACGTCCGGGTCCTGGCGCAGAAATTCTCTCAAGGCCGAGGCGAAGGTGATCTCCGCTCGGGCGTTGACTTGAACCTGACAGATTCCGGGGAGCTGATATTCCACCGGATCTTCGATGGTCAGTATTTTGGTGTCAAACGCGCTGATGGCTGAGAGCATGGAGTAGAGAGTCGTTGTTTTACCGCTGCCGGTTGGGCCTGTGCAGAGAATCATGCCGTAGGGCATGGTGCAGGATTTCTTGAGTTTTTCAACGTCTTCAGGGTAGAACCCAAGTGTTTTAAGGTTGAGAGAAACCCTGTTTTGGTCAAGAAGGCGCAAAACCAGTGATTCGCCCTCTTGCAGGGGCACCGTAGGGAGTTTACTGACACGAGTGTTGACCGTGCGCGATCCGGTCTGGAAATTGAAATTCCCGCCCTGGGCGTGAAGTTTGTCTCCGGGTTCCATGCCCGCGGCCTGCTTGATCTGGGCGGCAACCCGGGAGTAGAGTTGAGGTTTAAATCCGTACATGTAGCGCAAAGCCCCGGCAATGCGATAGAAGATGCGAAAGATATCGCCGCCATAAACAAGGTGGATATCGCTTGCTTTATTGGAGAGTGCGTCCCAGACGATCGCGTTGACCAGGCGGGGAGTCAGAGAGCTTGTATCCTTGTTCTGGTCCTTGCCCATCTGTTCTGCCAGTTCAAGCGCCTTGGTCTGGAAGTTGAGATCCGGAAAAACCCGCGATTGGACCAGAAATAGTTCTGATTTGTCGATGGCGCAAAATTCGAGTTTATGCTGGCCAAGAAACTTTTTGGCCAGATCCCTTTTTTTTACATTGGTCGGCTCTGTGATCCCAACGAGAAGCGTATTGTCGTTTAAGGCCAGAGGGAGAATTTCATGTTCCCTGGATTTTTCGGAATCGATAAACTGGGCGGCATCGACATCGATATCTTCTGAGCGAAGATCGAAATACTGCATGCCTGCCTGCTTAGCCAGCGCCTGGGTGATCTGAGTCTCATTGACAAGCCCGAGATTCAGAGCGATTTCGCCGAAACGACCTCCGATTGCTTTTTGTTCTGTCGCAATGATCTGAATGTCGCGATCAGACAGTAAACCCTGTTCTTTAAGCAGGTCTCCAAGTCGAAAGTTTTTTTCTTCCTCTTTTTCCTTTTCAACCACATTGGCGGTTTTATTTCTCACGGTGTTTAAAAAAGACATAATCAGGCCCTTTTAGATTTCAATTTCTGAGGATTGAAGTTGCCGGCATTTTTGAACCAAACAGAAATGTTCAATTTTTTCCAACTCCTGGGAACTACAATATATCGGCTCAAGAGCGACATGGTAACTGTTGGAGATGTTTTCCTCACACCGCAGAACCTTGCTTGTTACCATAATCGGAGTGCTGTGTTCATCAATGAAGATTTTCGAAACGACTGTGATACCGACAGGCATTGGCAAGTCGGAATTAACCAGAATTCCTTCTTTTGATATATTGAGCGTTTTTCCGACCCGAATTTGTAGATGTTTTTCATAGTCTTCTTTTTCTTGGTCGATGGTGAAAAAGGTCATTTCAACGGGGCACTCTGCATCAACTCTTAAGGGACCTCTTTTTTCATCGTAGAGCCTGAGAAGAACCCCGCCGGGAGCAATATGCTCGATGATGGCGGCAGAGAAGAAATTCCCGTCTATCGGATCGGTGTTGATAAGAGCGATCTGACCTACTTTTATTTCTTTCAGAATCTGGTCATGCCCCACCAGTCTGAAGTGGATGTAGGGCTTTTTCTTGACACGAAGAACACCATCGAACTGAACAATTTTGGAGGAGTCTCCTGCCGGCAGATAAATTTCGGTTGGAACCGGCTGGGACAGGGTGGCTTGTTTAATGTTGTCCCAAACTGTTTTATTCATCACCTCTACCCCTTCCTCATATCAATGCTGAAGGTAGTTCGTACATTGGTATGATGATCGACATAACGGTAAACATGACAATAAGCCCCAGGAATATAACGACCATAAAGCTTCCGACGGTTGTGGCAACGCCGATCAGAGAGTCGAGCTTTTCATTATAGTGGTCCATCCCGATATCCATGGTGTAAGTCAGATTACCTGTCCCCTCTCCTGCCGAGGCTAGAGAAGAAAAAACATGATCGAGATGGTTCTGTTTCACAGCTAAAGAGAAAGTTGTCCCATTGATTATTTCGGTATAAATTCCACGAACTCTTTCCTGAACAACCATATTGTTGACGTGTTTTTCCAGAAATTGCAGGATTTTTGTTATCGGCATCCCGGAGGAATACCCGACCTTTATCCCGTCACAGACACGAGAGAGATTGCTGTAGAGGATAAACGTTTTGATGATTGGTATTTTGAGCTTAAATGCGTCTTTCAATTTTTTTGTTGCCGGATGAAGTTCAGCAAAGACAAAGCTGAAGAAAAAGACCACCATGAAAGAAGGGAGAAGCCATCCATAGTCCATCAGCCATTGATTGATTCCCATAATCAATGCCGTTTTTGGGGGAACATCTCCCTTGGGAAGAAAGCTCTCATAGGAATTCATAAGGTTCGGAACGATGATGGTGTTCATGACAATCAGCAGCGTAAAAACGATTGTGCAAAGCAGTACCGGATAAACGCTTTGGCTTTTCATCTTTGAGACCAATTTTGCTTCGCGAGCCAACCTGTCGGATTGCCCTTGAATGACCTCTGGCAAACTCCCGCTTTCTTCCCCCATCCGGATAGATTCAACCAGCATGGTATCAAAAACGCCGGGAAAGGTTGCCAGCGCCTCAGCCAAAGTTTCTCCGTTTTCGATTGTCGCTTTGACCGACTGGATGATTTCTTGAAACTTTTTATTCCCTGTCGTCTTTTGGGTTTCTTCCAGAGCTGCCGGGATTGCGATGCCGGCTCTGATGTAAACCTTGAGTTGTTTCAGAAAATCGGCGACATGTTTTTTGGGAACCTTTTTCTGGAAAATTCTCGAAAGGTTATCCATGAAAGCTCGGGAGTTTTCCTCGCTGTTTTTTTCCTCGCACCAGATCAGAAAGTCTCCCTGGGACTCAATTTTGTTTGCCAGATCGATTTTGGAGGAGGCAATCATGACTCCCTTGGTTTTTTTCTTTCCGTCCGCGGTGCGTGCAACGTATTTGAATTGAGGCATTTTTGTTCTCCGTTAAAAACCAAGGCCGGTCTGCGGCAGTTCGGACTGCATGTCTTCTGGGTTTTTGGCATGTTGGATGGCTGTTTCCCTACGAATTTTCCCCTCTTTTACTAGAGAAACCAGGTGCATATCCATAACTTGCATCCCGTGTGATCTTTGACCTGAAAGCATGTGAGATTCAATTTGATGAAGCTTGTCCTCACGAATCAACTGCCTTATCGCATTGTTGGGGCAAAGTGTTTCAAGGGCCAGAACCCGGCCAGATCCGTTGGCGGCAGGAACGAGTTTTTGTGAAAAGACACCTTTTAGCACAAAGGAGAGCTGAGTTCTGACCTGCGGTTGCTGGTGGGAGGGGAAAACATCAATGATGCGATTGATTGACTGCACGGCCGAGTTGGTGTGCAGAGTGGCTAAAACGAGATGCCCTGTCTCTGCGATGGTCAGCGCATTGGAGATTGTTTCAAGGTCACGCATCTCCCCTACCAACACAACATCGGGATCTTCACGCAGGGCATATTTCAGGGCCGAGGCAAAGCTGTCCGTGTCGACCCCAACCTCACGCTGGGTAACGATGGCTTTCTTCTTTGGATGAACAAATTCGACCGGATCCTCTATGGTCAAAACATGGTGATTTCTATCCGAATTGATCTTATCTACCATGGCCGCAAGGGTCGTAGACTTGCCGCTTCCGGTTGCTCCGGTGATCAACACCAGGCCGGGACGAGCATCGATCATACTGAATCCGATCCGCGGAAGACCAAGTTCCTCAAAACTCAAGATCTTATAGGGAATGACGCGAAAAACCCCGCAGATGCTTTTGAGATTATGGAAGATGTTGCACCGAAAACGGCTGACGCCTTCTATCTCAAAAGCAAAATCAAGCTCTTTTTTTCCTTCCTGCAGCTGTTTTTTTTGTTCCGGGGAAAGAATCTGCATGCACAGCTCTTGCGTCTGAGAGGCATCAAGCAGTTGAGTCCCGGCATTGCAAAGCTCTCCGTCAATACGCATCCGCGGAGGGTTGTTTATTGTGATATGCAGATCCGACGCACCTTTTTCAACCGCTTTTTGCAGCAGATATTTAAGGTCCAACACGTCGTTGCCTTCGGGCTCTTTGTTTAAAAAACAGGGTGCGGGTTCCAAAGAAAGTCTCCTCGTTGTTTTTGTTTTTTATCATTTCCAGCGACCACCACCGGGAGGTCCGCCACCGGGAGGTCCGCCACCGGGAGGACCACCACCGGGAGGACCACCACCGGGAGGGCCGCCACCGGGAGGTCCGCCACCGGGAGGACCACCACCGGGAGGTGTTTCTGGCGGGTAGACGCCTTGAGGGGTAGAGCATTCTGGGAGCGACGAACTGCCGCCGCCGCTACTATCCCCTCAACGAACGTTGTCCGATAAGGTAGAGCTGTCTCCATCAGGACCTGTGGAAAAAAAGCCTCCAAGAGACGCATCGTAGATCAAAATGCGTCCCCACGCATCGTAGGCGTTTTTGCCGTCCATCAAGGCGTTTCCGAGAGGGTCCACCACCAGGTACGTCACGCACTGAGCCGGGTCTGTGCTGCAGCCGGGGTCGCCCCAGTTTGTTTCGTAAATACTCAATGCCGCATTTGCTGAAGCGATCCTGCGCAGGGAAACATTGCGCGCCACCCCGTCGTATTGAGACTGCGGAACGAAATTCTCCAGATCGTCGGAGGTTGATCCGCTGCGATCGGGACCGTAACTCGATACGCTGAAAAAACCGCCCGGTGCAGAAGTGCTGTCCTGACTCTGATAGGGACTGCGCCAGGGGTCCAGAAGGTTGCCTGAGCTGTCCTTTCTGTTAAAAGGGATGTGCCCGTCAAGGTCTGCGATGGTCGAAGGCTTCGTGCCGGTTTTGTCGTAGTAGGACAAAGCGGCCTGAAGGATAAGCTTCATCTCCTCTGCCGCCTGGTCGAGCTTTTCAAGGCGCTGGGTTTCAAGGGAGACCAGTGTCGCGGTATCTTTGCTGGAAAGGGTTAGGTTCCCTGATGCGTCAACCGAGGAGTCAACAACCGTATCCTGGCCGGGAGAGATAATCACGGCGTCATATTCGACGGCGCCGTTTCCGTCCGGGTCATAAGAGACATCTTCCCACAGGGTCAGAGGCTGCCTCCATCCGTCCCGGGGAGCCTTGCCGATCAGGTAGACCAGATCCTGAAGCGAGGAAGCCCTTGAGCCGGTATTTTCGTAGTGCTGGATGTAGGCTGATTTGGCCGCAAGGATGTTTTGCTCGGTATTTTTTTGAGATTTCACGTTCGAGATTTGTGCCCAACTCACCATGCCGACAGAGCCCATGATGGCAACAATGGCTGCGGCAATCACAACTTCCAGTAAAGCCAAACCTTTTTGATTATTAAATCGCATCTACAACTCCCTCTGGCGACAATGACGACTCCTGCTCGTTTTTTGCCTGTTCAAGAATCTGTTTGATTTTTTCTTTATGTTCCGTCTCAATCCGCACAAACTCAACGCCAACGCCGGGAAATTTGCCGTTTTCGCCCCACTTGGAAACCCACCGCACTGAAGCCTTTATCGGATTATCTTCGCAGATCTCGCTTATTTTGACCCATGCCATATCCCCTGTTTCAAAGCGTTCGCTTTCGTTGAGCAGCAAGAAAGCGCCCCCCTCGGAAATATTCTCTGTAACAACTCGTAAGCTGTTTTTGAAGTGAGAGGCCATGCAGATATGCCCATGCAGCGGCAACCTGACCCGGGCCTGATTTCTGACCGGGCGGGGAGAAAACTTGTTGACGGCTTCAACAAACCGCTCAACAAAACGATCCGACCAAAACCATTGCGGGTCGTTCTCTTTTTGATAGAGTGTGGTCGTATCGAGAAAGAGCATGGGGAATGCCTGCTGCATACGCTGGATAATTGTCCGCTGATGCTTCTCGAGCTTTTGCACATTGGCCGTATCCAAAACAAAGCCATGATATTTCTTTGTGACCACCGGATGATGGTAGATGTCATCGACACTGAAAACGGTATCGAAGCTGGCTCCCATTTCCTGGGGGATTTTCTCCAGCAGGTCTCGGTTGGACAGGGAACATAAAATGATCAGGCTGATCTCATCTTTTTTTCTGGGCATCTTCTTTTCCTTCTTACCGATAGGCCGAGAGGTTTTTGACCTTCTGTTCGACCGGCTCCTCTTTGGTGTTGGTCAAGTTGGGTGGCAAGATTGCGTCAACGACGATAAAAAGCTGACTTTCGTTGATGCGGGAAGCCTCGCTGACAAAAGGCTTGGCCAGAATGCTGTCGCTTCCAACGGTTCCGGGCAAACCCGCCTTGGCCCCTGCATTATCCTTATTGTCGAGCCGCGCAAGCAGAAGCAGTTCGTCCGGACGCAGCACTGCTCGGGAAGAAACCCTTTTGGTGCTTTTCAATGGTTTTGAGAGCATTACCGGATCGGTATCGGAAGATCTCTGCCATTGAATCGAGGCGTATTCTCTGACCTTGGAGTTCTCCAGTGCGATATCGAGTTCCACCATGAAATCCCCTGTGGCGGCATCTTCGATGATTTTGGGGCGAATTCGCAGTTTCAATCCCACCTCGTCGCTGACAAATTCGGGCTTGCCTTCGGTGATTGATTTTCCGAAAGAGTCTCCCAGGGACGTGTCGATATCGCCGGGTTCCCAGTAGCCTATCTCATCGACCACATCGAAGCTTACCGGCACGCCATTGGGCGTCATAACTGCAGGGGCTGTCACAAGTTCGCTGTCCCCCCACTGCTCAAGAAGCGTCAGAAGAGAGGCAAACTTGCTGCCGCGCACGCCCGCGCTTGCCTTGTCGGTGGGAACAAACATGCTGCTTCCTGCCACAGCCGGCAAAAGTCCAGATCCATCGTCGCCATTTGTGTCCCCGTTATCACTTGAAGGTACAGGAATCCCGCCTTGCTGATCGTCTGAGGACTGTCCGTTTCCAGCCAGCGATTGAGTGGAGCCGGATGAATTTTGATCGTTGGGCAGAAGAGAGACAGGCATGGCGAATTTGAATGTTCCAAACACATCGTTGCCGAGAAATGAAAGGTTGGGCAGGTATTCCAGTCGAAAATCACGGTCAAAGGAATTGTTGCGCCGCACCTCAAGAAACATGACGTGCAAGGTGACAAACTTAAGCCTTTCTGTGGCTTCAGACTCAATAATGCGCGAGAGTTCACGCACCTTGGAGGGGCGGCCTTTGAGGTGCATCAAACCTGTAGTTTCGCTGACCGCAACTACCTGGACTTCCAGAGTTTTTGCGGTCTCCATAATGATATCTCGCAGATGATCTGGTTCTGCCGCGACGCTTACCCCGTCTTCGCCACCGATAACTCCCGATTGGGAGTCAAGAATCGGTGGCAGAATGATGCGGCGGGTGATGTCTTTTTTGACTTCAAAAATATCGGCTTGCCGGTCGTAGTTGAACTCAACGTCATAGCGGCTGCGTATAAACTGCAGCACTTTTAAAAGAGGCATTTTGCGAAAACTTACAATTCCTGCATCGATATTTTCGAGGTCTTTGGGAACCATCACCAGGGAGGTCTGCATCTGAATCAGCCGAACGATGTTTGCCAGACTCTCGCCTCCGCCGCTGACCAAATTGATCTGGTCTTGCGCAGCCGGGTGATTTTTGAATCTTTCCAGGGAATCGTGTTCTTCTATAAAGAAAACAACCGAAGGCGGCGGAGTTTTTTCCGCTTCGAGTACCGCACTGTAGTCTTTTTCCATTTTGTCCTGCAGGGTCGGACTTTTGTGCATGGTGCTGCACCCTGCCAAAAGAAAAACGGTGAGAATGAAGGCCCAAATACGCATATCAAATATCTCCCAAAAGGATTTTTCTATTATTTTCTCGAAACAGAGAGGTTGTCCGGCCGGACTCCATCAAGCATCCCTGGAGTCGGCGGATTGCCGAATTTCTGCGGGTCAACAGAGTTCTGATCGGGAGTTTGCGAAGAACTCGGCTTTGGCTTGTTTTTGCTCAGAACGGGCTCTCTCATCAGGTTTTCTTCCTCGGTCTGCGCCGCCATGCGGGCAATATTTGAGAAGCCCCGAGTCTTGTTGCCGCTTCGCTGTAAAAAGATCAGCTTTTCTTCGAGGTCCAAAGCGTCAGCGTCCGAAACAAAAACAGCCTTTTCTCCCATCTCGATTTCAACAAGATGAAAAAGAGTTTTTTCGTAGAAAAAAGCCGCGCCCTTTTCAACGAAGAAGGAGTTTCCGTCGTCGTCGGACATCACCACACATTCAGGCGTCATGCTGACAAGGTAAAAACCCGGCGGATTGTAGTGCGTCATATTTTTCTGCGCTTTTTCGCGCTGTTTTTTGATTTTCTCTAATTCTTTCTGGAGCTTTTTGTTTTCTTCTTCGGCTCTATCCAATGTAATTTTAAGAGCCTTGAAGCTGATCGAAGAGTCTTGCTCGGGATCTGAGATTATGAGCGGTTTTGCTTGATCCGGCCGACCAGGGACAGCTCCATCGTCTGGATGTTCTCGTTGATGAGTATCCGGTCGATCGAAGGGGTAGGGCTCATCGTGCTGAAAGGCAGGGCCTTGAGATCCTTGATGGTCAAAGGGGTCTGCCCCTCCCATTTGAGCTTGGCCTTGATTGTACTTAGGTGTGGGGTTTGGGATACTTCCGTTTTGATATCCCATGCCATCGGCATCTTGTCCTGGAGCTGCGTAAGCCACGCCTGTTGCGAAATGATAGGCACTGGTGAGGAGTGCTTTTCCAATCTCTGCAATCGGTCCGAGAGGATAGATATATCGGTAGTCAATATCGTGTTTTGCGTCGAGAGCTGAGAGTGTTTTTTCTCGAAGAGATTGCCCATATAGAGCATTGTCAGACTCAGAACGAATAGGACGACGATCGGGCGCCATCCCCCGGGGGAACTCTCCCAGGACCTTATCCTGGAAATCACGTTTTTGAGGGTCATCGAAAATCTTTCCTCCTATTTGAACCGCTTGGGAAACCCAATCCCGTTTTTTTTCGACTTTGCCGCTGGGAAACATCTTCAAGAAAGGACGCAGTTTTCTGCCCGCCTCCTCTACATTGTCTTGAACGTACTGTTCCTTAAAGGACCAGAATTTGCCTCTGATATCGATATTTTCGCCACGGATATTGATGCTGGTGATAGTAAAGGGATACGGCTCGAGGGCTTGCTTCAGAAGATCGATGGTTGAGACGAAATCACCCCATCTTGTGCCGGGCTTATGTTTTTGATATGCCTTTTTCAGAGATTCTTTTTCATTAACTGAAATCTCGATCTCTGACTTCTGGGCCAGAAGTTGGGCTGATTCCATTTTTGTCATGGCATATTGAACGCCATGAGTGCCCAGAAATGCGGTTGCCGCAAGAGTTGTGGCCAGTACCGCTGCTGCAAAGGCCGTTTTTACCGGGTATCTTTTCGGTTCGTAGAAAAAGCCCGTGGAGTCAAGATGTACCCCCTTTGAGAGAGAGTTCAAAGTGTGACACGGCGTCTGCGGGGGCAGGTTGAAGATCTCCGCGTCAGGAAAACCTACCGCCACAACCTCGTAGGGCACACCCTGGAATTCGCGTTGAAGGTGGCGCTGGGTTTCTGCGAATTCGATCTCAAAATCTTCCATATTGGAAGGAGTGATGATGCGCGTAAAAACGTCCTGCCCTTTATGGATGAAACTAAAGGAGACACTGCCGTGTTTATCTTTGAGATAGATGGCAAAAAGGCGGCTTTTCTCCCCGGACTCAAAAGCGCGATTAAGGGCAGACAACACGATTGACCCCGGCAGAAAGCCCACGCCATAGTCTCTTCTGTTTTTAAAAGGGATGCTGGGCAGATAAAAAACCTGAGCCTTGTTTTTGTGCTTGCTGTAAGCAAAACATGGTATCTGCTGGAATGACATCCCTTCAAGCTTTGTTCTTATGCGCCGGTCGTCTTCTCGCCTTCTGCTTTGAGCCGGGAGCATGATCTCCAAAGGCTTGATCTCTGCGCTGAACACCGCATAAAGAACATCCTTTTTATGAGCGTTTTCTTCGCTCAGAAATTCCTCAACGGTACAAAAAGTGTAAGGCCCTAATTCAATCATAAAAACTCCGCATGGAGGCTTTGCAGGTCAATCTGTTGGGTTGCAAGATTTGGTTTGTCGAAAAAAACGGATCAGGAACCCAGCGCCCACTGGATATTGCCGCTGCTTTCCCCGCTTTCTTCATCCACCATCAGATCGAGTTCCTGGGCGACTTTGACGCACTCGGCATCCGGGCACTCGATATCGAGGTAAAACACCTTGCGTCCGCTGGTATGCGTGGTCTGCTTGAGAAGCCAGGTCGCTCCAGGCAGTGATTTCGGTGCGCGGTCGAGATAGTCGGTGTCGACCAGATCATCGAGAAAGTTACCGTCGCCGTTATTGTCTTTGAGCCCGCCGTCACGAAGGATTGCCGCTTTAACTGCGGCCCGCAGGGAAAGAACTTCGGCGTTGACTGAAGCCACTTTTTCCCGATCAATGTGTTTAAAAAGCATCGGGACGACAATGGCTGCGGCCAGAAGAACCAGGGCGATTGCGACCACAATCTCAACCAGAGTAAAACCTTTTTCTTGAGTTTTTTTCATTCCCTTTATCCCCTTTTAAGGTTAAAGCAAAGGGGGCGGGGTCTCCCCCGCCCCCTTTGCGGTTATGCCAAGACTGCTTTTGTGGCAAAAGTGAACTTAGATGTTGCTGTGCCAGGCGGAGGTGTTCAGATCAACGCCGGTGCCGTAGAGCAGGTAGGCAAAGTAGCCGGTGGTTGCGTCCCACTGCAGGATGCCTGCGGATTCACCGCTGTCGCCGTCAATGCGTTCGTCAAGCCTGGTCAGACGGTCAATTACCTGGGCATCGTTAGGGGCAAAGGTTCCTTTGACGAAGAAAGCGGTGCCGCTGTTGGTGGTAGAATCGTCAAGATTGATTTCGTATTCAACACCTTCGGTTTGCGGCACACGGCTCATGAAACCTGCGTCAACGAGGTCAGGGAAGTAGTCGCCATCGACAGGTTCTGCAAGAACACCCAGATTATCGGTGTAGAAGGCTTCAAAGGCCGCACGGGTGTTTATCAGGGTCTCGTTCAGCGAGGCCACTTTCTGGTCATCGACATAGCCCAGCAGCATGGGGGTGACCACAGCACCGGCCATCAGGACCAGCACGGCTGCAATAACCATTTCGATCAGAGTGAAACCTTTTTCGGACTTTTTGAACTTAAGCATGTTGTTTTTCTCCTGTTTTTGTTTTGTTTGGGTTGAAGAACAAAAATCTTTCACGAAAACCAAGGAATCAGAAATTGATGGTAGCTACGCGATAGGCACTGTCCTCCTTTCTTTCATTTATGTCGATGAACGCTCCCGCCACTAAACCGCATTGGTTGTGGTGGGGGTTTCTTCTCGGGTCAACGAGGTCTGCGCCTGCGACGGTTGCCGCGTGCGACTGACATCCTCTCTTCCGAGCGCAACTTCGGGTCGTCCCACCCCTGGTTGTTTCCGTATACCGCTTTTGTGCGGCTGTTTGAACTGGATCTCACCCGCGAGCAATGCCTTAACGCCACGCTGCTTGATGACCCCAGCGGCGTTAAAGTCAGCATTCTCGTGATGTCCGCGGCGCCTATGTTCGACGCCTATTCTGCTTTCGGGCGAAGTTGGGCCGCGCCCTCATACACGTCGAACAGCGTGAAAACCGGCATGTAATTTTTCACCTCGATGACGAATTCATACGTCCTTACTTCTCTGCGGGGGTCGCCGAAGGGTCCTGTCGTGGTGGTCTCCCCCGTAATAAATACGCGGTTGCGGGATTTTTGATACTGGGCCGACGAAGGGCTGAAGGAGACGGCAATATCATCTTCACGAAGAACCCGGGCCTGCTCCGTGATCGATTTTCTGACCTCCTGGTAGAGGGTCGGAGACAGGTACAGGGAAATACTTTCGCGAACGAAGTCCACGTTCTTGGGTGTGACGTTGCCAATAATGTCAGCCATAAACCAGCCCCAGGCCAGCTTGTAATTCTCGCTCGCTCCGCTTTTCTCAATAACGGCATCTTCCTGCAAGTTCGGGGGGACAACAGTAACTACCGTGCTTTTTGTCCCGAGGAAAAATAAAAGGACAATGATGATCAGAAGCTGGGCAACGTCTGCAAATCTTCGCCACTGAAGTTCTTTGACCGCCGCTCTGAATGATTTTTTATATTCTTTAAAGATCAATTTTTTTCTCCAGCCTTCTTCGAAAACATCAAACAATCACTTACGGCAGAAAACGTCTCTTATAAGGGTTGACAAGTGTGACACCTTTATCTGGCAGGAATCCGACCCAGTAAAAAAAGTGAAGTATAAATCCGTCTGGACGGCTGTTTTTATATCTTCTGTAAACCCTTACGGCCGCCCAACCCAGCAACATGAAAATCAAGACCCTTTCAAACATGACACCGAAGGTAATCATGACCATCATCGGAACAAGTTCGTCAGCACTCCACATAAGAACTTGGTGTGGGTCATCAATTTTTGTTGGTATTTTGGTTGGCTCCATCTTTACCTCTTCAATTCTGGATCTATTATCTGAGAAAATTTTTCATTTCTACCCCTGAAAAAACCTCTATTTTGACCTTTTTCAAGGGGTGAACTCTCCTTAAACCTTTTTCGTGTTTCGCAGCGAGAGTGATTATCGTTTTAAAAAAAGCCATTGATACCCTCGAAAAAACCGGAATTTTCGCCCTATTTCGAGGAAGTTTTTTGTTGCAGAGTCTTTGATAAGGTTTTTCACTTATTAGTAGAGTTGGCGCAGAAAAGCCCCAGCAGTAATATTTGCTGGGGCTTTAGAGTTTTAGAAGATAGAGAGGTTGACGTACTCCCACGGCTAAAGCCTGTGGAATTCTTGGGAACCCCGGGCTTACGCGGCGATATGCTCGCCGAGCAGCGGTCCGGGTATGGCCAAGCTACTTGGGGCCACGTCGGGGCCATCTACGCAAGCCGGCGAAAGCCGCTTGCGATACTTTGGATACGCCTGGCGGTGCTCGATTCGAAGCTGCGGCAAGGGGATTTGCGGATGCTTTTTCCAAAGCATCATAAAACCGGCCTTGCCGTCGCGGTGCGCGGAAAAACCGCAGGCCGCGCATACGAACAACCGCCCCCGGGCACGGTTTTGCGAACCGCACACGGGACAATCCCGACTGGTGCCTCGCTCGACAACGAGGCACGTTTGAATTCCGGCTTCCTCGGCCTTGTAGCTCAGGTACTGCTTGATGCGCCCGGTTTCCATCTGCGAAACCTTCTGCCGGGCCTTGCGGTTGAGGCGTTTAGCCTTGCGGGTGTTTTTCTCAACCCCGGCCGGGTTGCCGATCACCAGTTCCGAAACGCCTTGCTCCCGGCACCAATCGATCGCCTTGCGCGTCGCATGGTGGAGCAGGTCGCGCACCTGGCGGTCGGTCTTTGCCCGCAGACGCGCCTTGGCTCGCCGCAGCTTCTTCCAGCGACGACTGCCCTTCTTGCAGCGCGACAGCCTTTTGGCGAAAGTTCCAAGACTCTTGTTGCGCTGCTGCTTGGCCGACCGGATCTGCCTGCCGGAAACCACCAGCCCGGCTCCGTTTTCGGCGCAAACGGCCACCGGGTGAATCTCGCCGATGTCGATCCCGGCCCGAAGGCCCTGCTCGGCGGGCTCGGCCGGTTGGTATTCAGCCGTGCAACTCAAAACGTACCGCCCGTGGCGCCACATGATCTCGCAGGTGTGGATGCCGTCGGAAAACGGAAACCCGGTGTCGAAACGGATGCCTGCTTTCAAAGTGAGCTGAACGGTTCCGCTTGCGCTGCAACGGATCGCCATCTGTTTGAACGGAACCGTCACAAACCGCTTCTCGCGCCACGGGTAGTTCTTATCAAGACCCATGCGCCGGTTCTCGGCGGCCGTCCGGCGGTTGCCGCAAAAGCGGTCAACGAGTCCCTGCACCGTCTGGCTGTGCAGGTCGAAACGTCCCTTGAGCCGCTTTTGCAGATCGTTTTTCGAGATCCAGCCGCCGCCGGCATCGTAGTGCGCCTTGGCCTCGGCAACGATGGCGTTCCAACACCCGGCGGCTTCCTGCTGCACCTGCTTCAACAGGTCGCACTGCTCCGGCGTCGTTTGCAGGATATGGTGACGCGCCTTGATCATCGCAGCTTCTGGTCCTCGATGTACCGGGTTATGGTCTCGGCCGAAATATGACCGACCGTTTCGCAATAATAGCTTCGGGTCCACAGCGTCGGCACCCGGCTTCTTGTAAGGGAAAACTCGGCGCGCAGTATCCGCGACGACGCCCCCTTGAGCTGCTGGACGATGTAGTGGGGACTGTCCACGGGAGAAGCCTTTACAAAAAGATGGACGTGATCGGGCATCACCTCCATCGTTTCGATTCGCCACCCCCGCTCACGGCACTTGTCGCCAAGCAATTGTTTGAGCCGCGATTCGATATCGCCGGTCAACAACGGCCGACGGTATTTGGTACACCAAATCAAGTGGTAGCCGATATTAAACACGGCCTTGTTGCTTGTCGTCCATCGTGCGGTCATAGTCAACTGCGTAAGGCTTTAGGGGATAATCTCCTCAATCGTCACGCTATCGCCGGAATCGTCTGTGGCGGTCATTGTGATGCGTACCGTCTGATCCCCTTTGGGGGCGGCCAAGCTGAGTAGATTTGAGGAACTTCCGTAGCTTTTGCCATCGATAAGCCACTGATAGCCGGTCACCCGCCCGTCTGCGTCCTCGCAGTTGGCCTTGAAACGATAGACCGGGTAGCTGCCATCGTAGAAACTTTTTTCCACCTCGCACTCAGGAGGGGTGTTTTCGTTGACTACTACCACATGCTGAGCACTTGCTGTGGCCCCCATCTGAGAGGTTCCTTGGACATCAATAACATGGATACCCGCCTCAAGATCGAGCGCGATGCCGGTTGAGCCGGTATCTGGCAGCTTCTCATCGTTGAGAAAATAGTCGAATTCACCCATACGGTCACGGGGATGACCGCCGGAAACTCGCGGTGAAAGCCGCACGCTTAGAGGCGCACGTCCGTAGGGGTTGCTCTCATAGGTGTAGAACTCGATATCGAAGGGGTCGGGTTCAACCACTTCGACCTCCGCAGTCACCGTTGCCTCAAAGCCGCGTCGGTCAACGATGTCGCAGGTGACCTCATGGATGCCAGGCTCCTTGAACCGGGCCTGCAGACGCATGCCGGCATCATAAACCACCTCGGCCGAAGCGGGCAGACTCCAGGTATACTGCGGGTCTTCAAGCCGGATATTGGTGTCGGTGGACAGCGCGTACAAGGTCACATCGGCTGGAGCCTGCGGCAGCTTAATTATCTGCCGAATCTCAAAATCTGGCCAGATATACTGTCCTGTGGCCACGCGGCGCTGCCAGGTGGCGGTCAGCTCATCGCTTTTATGCCCTTTGATCCAGGCCGAGTAGTAGAAGCTTATCCGCTTCGCTTCGGCATCAGCCACGGTTGCCGTATATTCATATACCGGCTCGTCAATCGTGGTGCCATCAGGCAGCGTCCACCGCCCCTCAATGGGATAGCGCTCGGTGTCCATACCCGTGTAGGGCAAAAGCAGATTGGAGGCGTTTATCGTGTAGGTCTTTCCGGCCTCCATGTAGCCGGGAACCACTACGCGGCCTCGCGGAGCGCGCGGCGGCATGATTTTGACGTAGTAGCGCTGCTCATCCCAGGCCCTGGGGTTGTCGTCGGGAGAATCAGGCAGTTTGGCCCGCACGTTGAGCATCAAAGTGGTAGGCTCATCGCTTTTGTAGTTGTACGTATCACCTGTCGAGAGTAGCTCCCCGCGAAGGGTCTCCCACTGAATGATTGCATCGACCGGCTCGCCGTCGATGGTGGTTTTGGCATCAATTGTCAGCTCGTCGCCGACAAAAACCGCCTTGGGCCCTGAAAGTTCAAGCTTTGGGACATGAAAGCTGTTGATCTCGATTGTCTCGGTATAGCCCCGAGCGCCAGTTTTTGAGTTCTCCACCTCGGCGCGTACCTGGTAGATTCCGGCTTCAAACGTAACGTATTTACGCCACGGAACATAAGATTCCTGCTCCAGAGGTTTCCAAGTCTTACCTCCGTCCTCGCTGACCTCCCAGGTAATCTCTCCCAGTACCATACGCGATTCAGTATCCATCTGCAGCATCAGCACCGTACTGAAAGGTGCAACGCCTGAGTAGCGCGACGGGTTGACCTTGGCATCGGGCTCTGTGCCTTTGAAAACCACGGTGTAGTAGCGATTCGATTCGATGGTGCGCTCGTACTCGCCGTCCGGGGATTTAATGGTCGACTCGGCGATGAAGCTGTATTTGCCCGCGGACACATCGTTTAGAACGCCCTCCCACACCCCGTCGGTCATAGGTCGAGGCTCCATTAAAGGGGTGATCTCGCGGTTTTCGTACATTCCCATCTGAACCGTCCACAGCCCGTGGCGGTCTTCGTTGTAGATCACATCAGCGCCAACCACCTCGCCCAGTTTGAGTTTAAACGGAACCCCTGTGGTATCAAGCGCCTCGCCGTTGGGTTTTAAAATCAGCTTGGTGCGCTCATCGGGCACACGCAGTACCTTGGGCTCGATGGTTGCGCTGATCTCAGGAAGCTCTGTGTAGTAGGCCTTGATCTGCACAGGCTCCTTGCTCCAAAGAGGCGCTTCGTCCATTTGAAGCAGGCGAGTAAAGGTCACAATGTCATCGGCCCCCATCCAGCTGCGCGTAGCATACTGATAAGAGCGATCGGAATCTTCAACGCCTTTGACCTCCATGGTCACCCGCGCCGCCTTTCGTGGAACACCCACCTGCGCATAGCCCAGAGTGCCGCCGCGCTGAGAGCCAACGTAAGTACCATTCTCTAGCTGTTCCATGCGCGAAAGAATGCTCAGCGTCGGTGCCGGCGGGTCGTTGACCGTAATGGTTGAAGATCCCTCGCCCAGCACAATCTCTTCACCCTCACGGGTAAAGGTCAAAATCTCCCACGCCATCTCGTGTTCACCCAGTTCATCGATTTGTCCCTGCAATCTCGGCGTATAAGCGTTTTGCGAAAACGCAAGCGTGCCGGGTAAGAGGGTAAAGCGTGGGTAGCACAGTACCTTGTCGCGGCTGGCTGCATCCTTGGCTTCTTGAGAGGTTACCGCCAACCGGCAGGGAATGCCGCTTTTTTGCTCAAGTTCAAAGTCAAGTTTTTCCACCGTGCGGGCAATGTCGTTGAGATCTGCGTTGGGTCCATACTCAAAATCCTGCGGGGCGATCACTTCAAAATCAAAACGGTCGGAGAATAAATCAACCTTATTGCCCGCATGATCAAAAACACTGACCGTGTAATCGATTCCTTGGGGACCAAGTTCATGTACCCGGCCGCGGAATCGCGGCGGGGATAGAAAATAATTCTCAAGGCCCGAAGCGCTTGGCTCCCATTGCATCAAGCAGTACGGATTGCTTGAGAGCGCAGGTCGTGAACGGGCGTTGTCCTCGCTAGTCGTCAGGGTGCAGTTCATCAGGCCATTGCTCTGTGCGGACAAGTCGGCCACTTCAAGCATCTGCTCGATCTGAAGATCCTCAGACGGGTCCCAGGATAGTGCTCCAAGCCAAGTTTCGACTTGCGCTCTGACCGTTGGTGCGTAAGGCACTTTGGGTTTGAGAAGCACGGTGGAGGCCCCAACGCTTTGGTCCTGCGGCGCCAGAGTAATCCCGATCTTGCCGCGGCTGCTGCTGAAATCATACCCTTCGATCAGGCCGCGCTCGCCTGCGGACAAGGCTTGCCCACCCACCGACAACGAGACTTCGGAATCGCTCTCAAGCATCACCTCTACATCGGCGCTGCCGTTTATGCCGCCACCGTCGATTAATTCTATCACCGGAGAAGCTATCCCGGATTGCCCGTCCATGCGGCCAAAGGTGTGTGCAGCAGCAGGAAGCTTGACAAGCCCGCCGTTGATCTCAACGATGCGCGGAACATATTCAAGATCAACGCTTTTTTGTACGCTATTCTCACGCCAGTCTTTAGCGTAGGCGGTCAGCGTGTAGGGCGACTCCTTGGTGCGCGGCAGCAGCGGTACATCAAAGGTATAGACCGGCAGCGGCCCCATAGGCGAAAGATCAATCGATACATCGTCCGGGCCGCCTGTGAGTTTAAGCCCGGTCAGCTGCGGAGCATCATCGAGGTTGTCGGCCATCACCACGCGCAGATCCTCAAAGTAGGCAACCGCCCCGCCGGTAAACAGATTATCGCGCTTGGCAAAATAGAGATGCGGAGCCTTTGTGTCCGGGGCGAGGCCTCTGTCGCACAGATCGGTTGCGGGCACAAAATCGCCGTTTTGCGTACAGTCAGGGTCGGCTTGGCAGATGCGCCCTTCAAAAAGGCTTAGCTGCGAGGGGCAGACCTTATCGGCTGTTCGCCGGCACAAATCACTTGAACCGTCCAGATAGCCTCCTGAGGGGCAGTCCACAATCTTGCTGCATTTACTGAGCGCGCTGCTCCAGGCGTAGCCGTTGATGCAGTTGTAGGTCTCGGAGGCCTGACATTTATCGACTGAGGTATTAAGCGAGCCGCCCGAGGGGCAGCTGCTGCTGCGGGTGCATTTGCCTAATGAGGCACTCCACGAATAACCGCTGGGGCAATTGTAGCTTGCCGTGCTGGCGCATTTATCGAGACTGGTGCTTAAAGAGCCCTGCGAGCAGGTAGCACTTTTGGTGCATTTTCCCAGGCTGCTTGAGTAACTGTAACCTGTGGGGCAGTCCGGAGAACCGCTGGCCGTGCAGAGATCCAGTGACGTATTGAGTGAGCCTACCGAGCAGGTTGAGCTTTTGGTGCATTTTCCCAAGCTGCTTGAATAGCTGTAGCCGCTCGGGCAGGGTTCGTTTGGAAGGGAGTAGCAATATTCCCCTCTTTGCGTTTCCCCTGGTCCACAGCTTGGGTTTTCCTCGTGGATGGTATATGTGGCAGGCACGGTTTTCCCACACCTTGTTCCAGTTGTTCCGCTTGGATAGTACCCTGACGGACAAGTAACGTGATATGTTTTGCTGGTATATACCGTTCCTCCGTGAGTTTCTTGAGGCGTCCCTGGATAAATAAAAGGACCTCCCAATCCATTCAAGGAGACTGAGCACATGTGGTTAAATGTAGCGGTTGCCACATAGCTGCCACATGAATATAATTCACACTTATGATTTATACCAGACCCATCAAATAGTATCTGGCAAGAAGCTCCACACCCTTGGTCTTCATAAAAAACTGAACATCCTTTCCAGTAAGTGGCTATAGCATCTACATAGACTCTATGTATTGGACTTTCGAGTTCTCTGCAGTAAGTTTTATCTTCTTGCCAATCATAAAAGTAGTTTCCTTGTCCACAAACAGGTCTACGGCATTCTCCGCCCACCAAGACAGTCCCCGAAGGACACCCTGGTGCTCCATCAGAACTTGCAATGCACAAATTATGGCTTAGGTGATAAGTCCCAGGATAGCTACATGACGGCTCAGCCACACACCGGGTCCCGTCAAAATGACTTCCGCTTGGACAAATAGTGCCGCTGGTATTGGCTACGCATTTGTTCTGCGAGGTCGAATAACTCCCCGGATAAGAGCATGAAGGCGAAGACAAACACTGCGAACCGCTAAGCGTGGTTCCGGACGGGCAGCTGCGGGAGGTGAAATCAGCAAGGCACTTGTTCTGCGAAGCGCTGTAGGTTCCAGGGTAGCTACACACCGGTGCTCTTTCGCACTGCGAGCCGTTAAACGAATAGCCGCTGGGGCAGGAGATGGAATTGTAGCTGGCAAGACACTTGTTCTGCGAAGCGCTGTAGGTTCCCGGCATGGGACACTGAGGCGTAGCACTGCACTGTGAACCGCTTCGGGTATAGCCGGCGGGGCACTCATAGCTAAAATCGATTTCGCACTGATCGGTTTCGGGATTAAGCGTACTTCCCGAGGGGCAAACCACGTTGTCACTCAGGCATTTGCCGCTTGGCTGATCAAACTCATAGCCTGGCGGACACGCCCGGTCATCGTCGCGATAGTCGCTGCCCAAAATCTCATCGACCCACTGCTCCACAGACTCTGCGGACCAAGCCTGCCCTGGTGAGACTACCGGCAGAAAAAACAGCGCAAGCAGCAAAAGCGCCGGAAGGGAAAATCGTCTTGTCAGTGCAAACATCGCCTTGTCCCCTTTCTCGAAACAGCAGAAAGCCTCCTACAAACAGAATGCTCATTGCACCCAAGAGTAAACTGTTCGAGAAGACTTTTTGCTGCCGAAAAAGGGCGTTTCACTGCCTTATTTAAAGATTTTTTGGCAGACACATGGAATTGACACCGTTCTATCAGACCTACCCAAACCTGCTCAGACGTATCTAAACCGGTTCAGTGCTGATTTCCTGCTTCACAGAGGCCGGTTTCACCGTGCTTTTGCAAGCACGGCCAGCGCCTTCCTCTCCACAGGCTGACACCGTGGAACTCACGGCGTATGTAGCCAGATTTCTGGCCGCATTCAGATCCCGGTCGTGGCGCGAGCCACAGTCCGGGCAGATCCAGTGCCGCAGGGATAGCGGCATGTCGTTCAGCGCCGAGCCGCAGGCCGAGTATGTCTTGCTGCTCGGAAACCAGCGATCAGCCACGACCACCAACCCGCCCCGTTGCGATGCCTTGTAGTTCAATTGCCGACGAAACTCGAAAAAGCCCATATCGGCAATAGATCGGGCCAAGTGTCGGTTTGCCATCATGCCGCGCACATTCAGATCTTCGATCCCGATGGTATGAAACCGTCGTGTTAGGTCGGCGGTCAGTTTGTGCAAGGCATCGGAGCGGACATTCGCAATACGGGCATGAAGCCGCGCCAGTTTGGCCTTGGCCTTGTTTCGGTTGCTGGAGCCTTTCTGCTTGCGCGACAGGCTACGCGATAGCCGCCGAAGCCGCTTGAGCAATAGTGTGTGCGCCTTGGGGCCGATGATGGTTTCTCCCGTCGAGAGTGTTGCTAATGCCGAGACACCCAGGTCCACACCTACTACGCCTTGGTTTTCGGCTTCTGGCAGGCGTGGATCGTCCTGGGTGTCCACAGCAATACTGACAAACCAGCGGTCGGCCACACGGTAGACCGTGGCCGACAGGATCTTGCCAGTAAAGCGCAACGACTCTCGCATACGCACCCAGCCCAGATTGGGGATGCGTATGCGGCAGCCGTCGATGCTGAATTGGTCGTTGGTAAGGGTGAATCGATCACGCACTCCCTTCTTGCGGAACTTCGGGTACTTGGCGCGACCGGCAAAGAAATTCTTAAAGGCATCGCCCAACTGCATGATCGCCATTTGTGGCGCATTTTTGGTGACTTCGAGCATCCACGGAAACTGCTCACGTTTGATGGTATTTAATTGACGGCGCAGCGCCGCCTGTGATGGCTTGGGCAGGCTGTTGTCCTGCTTCCATGCGTCATACTGGCGTTGCCACTCGACCAGCGCCCAGTTGTAGGCGAACCGCGCCGTCCCGGCTGCCTTGGCGAAATATGTCCCCTGTTTGTTGTTGGGCGCAAGCGCGATCTTGTGCGCAACGATCATGTCGCGTCCTCCACGGCTTTCTTTACGCTATCAAGTGATTTCTGGTTTTTGCGCGAGCGGCTGCCATACAGCCTGGCGCTAAAGACCGTGATGATCTCCAGCACTTGCTTTTGTCTTTCCAGATCATCCTTTTGATCGTGGCTGGAAACGCGGGCGTAGGCGATGGTGCGTCTCGCCGCAGCTTCCTCGGCCCGAAACATCTCGGGACGTAGTTTCGCCAAGTCGTAACGGCGATGGCCGCCTGCCGTGTGCTCCGGCACCAACTTGCCCGCTGCTTCCCAGCGGCGCAGGGTGGTGACAGACACACCCAGCGCCTTAGCTGCATCACTTATGCTTACATATCTATTCATATTGTACAGATTAGACTAATTATGGTGATATTTCAAGCTAACTGTTAAATCCCTCTCCATCCTGAAGTGGAGGGATTGCCGCGCTTTTTGTTCAGGACTCAGGCATCATCACTTCTTTTTTCATATCTGGCTTCTGGGAGGCACCACTTCTATTTTCAAGAGAAGGACCACCCCTGTCCGATGTTGGCCGGACGGCGGATTTCGGAATGGCGGAACCCAAATTGCCAACTTCGTTATCTATTTGTGGCTTTGAGGGCCCACCACCTCCATCTTCAAGGAAAGGACCGCCCCCACCTGATGCTGGTGGTGATGCAGGAGATTTCGGAATGGCGGGGTCCAAATTGCCAACTTCGTTATCTATTTGTGGCTTTGAGGGCCCACCACCTCCATCTTCAAGGAAAGGACCGCCCCCACCTGATGCTGGTGGTGATGCAGGAGATTTCGGAATGGCGGGGTCCAAATTGCCAACTTCGCCAGTTGCGTTCAAGTTGCCTATTTGTGACACATAAGTGCTGCTACCAACGGCTGCATCGTGCATGATTAATTGTGCAATCCTTGGATCGCCAACGGCTTCTATTTGCTCCTTATACATTCCCTCCTGATAGATATCGTTCATTTGCTCTCCCAAAGGAAGGCCCCCCACAATCCCTTCTAGCCCACGAGAGAGGGCATTCATCCTAACTGCGGCAAAAAGATCAGCTTGCTCTGGAGTGAGGCCATATCCCAGAGCTTCTTCCCTGGCATCCTGTGTCCATTCCTCGTGACGCTCCTCCATATTATCCATAATTGCGTTCAGTGCCCCTTTGATTGGATATGACACCATTTTAAATTCCGGGACATGTTCCTCAGCCTCCGCTACTCGTTTACCCAGGTGTGCCGCTGCTGCCCCTGGGCCGTTTGCTACCTCTTGGTAGAGCATAACAGCGGGGTGTGCAGACGCGACAGCTCTAGCAACGCTGGCTTCAGGAACAGCCTCAACCGCCTCATCCCATTGCTTCTCTATATTTGCCGTTGCTGCCCCATCCCCATTTACCAACCACTGGTACGCCATCACTGCTGGTGTTGCAGACAAGCCAGCTTCCAGAAGTTCTTTTCCTTTAGAAAACAGCGATTGCTGCTCTTCGCTCATGGCTTTTTGTCCATGCTCCGGGAAATTGGCGATATCATCACGAGCCACTTGCACTTTTTCCATAAGGTTTTCATACAAATGAAGACCTTTTTCATCTATGTTCGCAACAGCATTTCCGTTTTCATCCAGAGTGATCCCGTTAGGATTGAGTTTTTCTTGGTGCTCTAGAAATTCGTAATATGCTTGTTCTGCCCCACCAAGGGCTCCTGCGGCGCCAGCACCAATGGTTGTTCCGAGAATATCAAAGCCCTTTTTAGTCATATCTGTGGCTGTCGACAAAGCTGTTCTTGCGGCCTCTGTTGCCACCCCAGCAGGGCTTTTATTCTCCAGACTCGCAACCATACGGTTAAGAGCTTCATCTTTTGCTTTGTCGTTAAAGGCTCCCTGCTGACCAGCCGCGGCAGTGGCAACTCTGTTTTGGTATTCGGCGTGGTTAGCGCGGGGGTCTCCGTTTTCAATCTTTTGCTGACCGTCCGCAATCCTTCCATCGACGCCGGGGCGGCCTCCTGCAGCAAGCTCTCGTGCCTTATCGCTTGGCCCCGGCACCCCAGTTTGAACAGCAGCTTGGGCGTCATTGGCCTTACCCTTAACTTTTCCTGTATCAACCACGCTCTGGTTGGCGTTTGGATCGATATGGTTATCAAAGCCTTGGCGTCCATCGGCCCGAGCCGCGAAATTAAGCAGTTCATTGGAGGCTTCCGTGCCGGCCTCAGTGCCTGCGTTTTGCTGGGCATATCGGTTGAGCATCATCAGGCCTCCGGCAAACATCCCAGCATTGCCGTTCATCCCGAGTTGATTTTGGCCATAGGCCATGGCGTCATCAAGCAATTTTCTTTTATCGAGTGACGAGCGCATCTCCTCCATCAACTGCGGGTTGGAGGTCGCCTGGTGACCCAGGGTCACAGCGTCGACGCTGCTTCTTCCTCCAAAAGCTGTCTGGTGTGAGGTTGCCTGCTCGTAGCTGTCTTGAGCACTGAGAACCTTTTGTGCCGATTCAGTGAGATTTTCGTTATCGGAGACCTTCTCGCCACCCATGACTGTGCTGGTTGCCTGTGATCCGGAATCCTTATCGACACTTTCTGCAAGCTGCGCCATAAACGCCTGGCTGCCTTGATGCCCTTCGGTGCCGGCCACCCTATCCATGGCCGAGGCAATTCCGGATTCGGAGAATTGGTTGCCAATGCTCGCACTAACACTTCCGCTAAGCTGTGCTCCAAGGATCTTGCCAAGATCTCCGGGGCCACCGCCTGCTTTAAGGTTTGCGAGGAGGGAGCCTGTGACTACATCCTGATGCTGCTGGCCAAGGCCCAGTTCTTTGGTCAGGTCTGCACCCCACTTAGCCATTGTCTGGTCTGTCTGGCTGCTTGAGGCACTTAGTCTTTGATGCAGTCCCTGTGTATTGGACAAAGAGTCGCTTTGCCCGAATTCGCTTGAGATCGAGCGCCCCAGGGATTGGCCGAAATTCATGGTGCTGCTCGAGACGGCCGACTGTGCGGAGCTGACTGACTGCTGCAGGTTCTGCCCGATATCGAAGCTTCCAGCCAGGTCCTTCGCTCCTGTGAATCGCGACCCTGAGACGCGATTGTGTGAAAAGGCTGAGTCGACATTGAGGCCTGCGCCTGTATTGACAGGATCGGGAGCAACCGCTTTTTCGTTGACATGATCCCCGCCGGAGAGTTGCCCGGAAAGACTTACGGCGGCATAGGTCGACCCCAGCAAGACCATGGTCAGGACTGGCGTTGCCGAGGCGAGTTTCCCGGCTACCGCAAGCTGATCCTGAAGCATGGTTGAGGCAAGATAAAATCCGTCGAAGCTATCAAGGGCATAAGTTTGTCCGAGTTGCTCGAATTTTCGTTGCACAGTCCAGTTGATGTAATAATTCAAAACGGCCATTGTCGGCATCCAGAGTTGTATCCAGATGGCAAGGCTTAGGTATTTCATGATAATTTTTGGACCCATGGGCAGAAAAACCGCCAGAAAAGCCATAAACGGGGTCAGGCAATACCAGAAAGCCTCGAAAAAAGTCATCATGGGACGAACGATTGTTGAAAAAAGACTTCCCTCTGCGGCCCATTGAATATTGCGCTGCTGTCTTGCGCTTTCAACCAAAATAGCTTCGGCTACGTCTCCATCCTGGGCATGGCTTAGACTGATGCCTTTTGAATAAAGCTTGCTCAAAATTGACGTTATCATGAAGCTTTGCGCGTTTGTTGATGACAGACTAAAGGCGTTAATTGCTGACTGCATATCTCCGATAGGGTCTGTGCTGTCTATCGTTGAAGAAAGATAATTGTCCCAGTTGACCCAAAAATCCCCACTCCTTAACAAGCTATCAAGTTCTGCATAAGCTTCAGAGCATGAAAGGGACTCAGGAGGCTGGTCAGGAAGGTGAATTTTTGTCCAATAAACATTGCTATTGTACTTAAGCGCGCTCCAGGCAGGGTTGGACAGGGCGATCTGTTTAGGATTCAACTCTTCCCTTTTTAGCCCTACGGCAACGCAATCTTTAATATAATTAACAATCGATGTTTCTATGTCTCCCACTTCACTGGTGTTTACGTTGTCGTTGCCCCCGACTGAAGCCGTTGCAAAATCGAGATCTCTGGCTTTAAGCAGCGCTTCAAGAGGTGCTGCGAATCCATTGCTTATCATTGTGGGCAGGCTAAACGCCTGTTCCATATACTGAGTAACCTCGTAGCCCATCGTAGACATGACATGGCCTGTTGCCGCCACGCCCCAGGGCACATTGTCGACAGGATAAGCCGCCGTTTCGTAGGCGTCATTGACGATTACTGTTGCCGGGGGGCCAAAAAGTGCAGAGAACAGAAGCCAGCCAATAAGAACATTTTGGAAAGGAACAGACTTGCCACCCTGAAGAATGCTTTGCACCGAGAACGCCAGAATGCTGAGAATCATCCCTATCGATGCAAGTTGATACGGCGCTCCTGTCCCTACAAACATTGCAACGGAATTCAGTATTGATGCTAGATACTCCGCATCTCCGATGCTCCAAATTTCCATCGTCATTTCAAAGCCCCTGACTATTTATTGCTTTTGGTTTCAGTAGGAGGTTCCATCTGAAGCTTTTTCTTCTCTCCCGAATTTCTAATACCTTCATAGATCTGATCCAAAGCTCCGCTGTAAACCACCTGATTTCGATACTCTTTTATTTCAGCAAGGATTTTATCTTCATGCTCAGCAAGCTTCTTCAGGAAGGAAGTATTCATTTCGTAGCTGTGAGCATGGGCCGCTTTTCTGATTGAACGAATAGCTGTTGCGATAAATTCGTCAACGAGTTCGGCAGCAATTGTCTCAATTGCACTCTTGGCGTAATAGCGCGCCCCCCCTGGGCTCACGATCGCCAGATCTCGAATCCTTTTTCCATGGATAGGAATAGCCTCCATAAAGGCCATCTCCTCATCGGATAGAGAACCCTGGTTGGTGATGAATTTCTCGACAATCCCGATGGAGCCGCTTTCGCCAAAAAACATCGTGCTGACTCGATCGACCATTGTAGGAATAGCCATTTGCTCCGTTGCTTTTTCCATGCAATCGTCATCCGGGCAGGAATAGATGCTCAGGTTCGGTCTTTCGATTTTCGTGCTGCCAAGCACGTCCTTGATGTTGAGAATAGGGATCCATTCTTCAACTTTGGGCGCTTCCTTATCGGTGTCTGAATCCTGTTCTGCGGTTATGACAAGAGAGCCTGTCAGGCTCATAATGATTTTTGCCATCTCTTTGTCGCCGTGAGAGGCCCAGCTGATGACTGCGGAACCTCCCAGCGTCGGGGATTCTGTCAAAGATGCCCAGGCAATATTGCCGAGCATCTTTTCATCTTTAAGCTTCTCTTTTTGAGCTTCAGTCGCGTCACTTATAGGAGAAGCCCTAAGTAGTCCTGAACCCCAGGCTTGAAAATCATCAGAATACTCTCCCCATTGTTTGAACCTATCTGAGACTTTTTTACCAAGTTCAGATTGTTGTGGTTGTGTTGGAAAAGGAAGTGCTGTATCTACAAGTTTTGTTGCAACTTGACAGGAATCAAAATTCATACTACTAAGATTTCGTGCAATCTTATCAATTTCTCCCATAACTGCACTACATGTAGGGCACATGGTCTCTAAAGCCATCTTAAAGGCATAACCTGCCGCGTTCGATGCAATAGCTCTAAACGCTTCAATCATACGATCAGCGTTTATATAGCTAAAACTTCCTGTAAACATATCTATTCCACCACAACCAGCATCTACTCTTGGCGGTTTAATCGTAAAGAGATCACCGTTCCACATAGGATTTCTCGTGTAAGCTGATCCTCCAGAGATAACACCTCTTGATTGTCCCTGGTATGCTACAGGATTTGTCACGTTCGACATTGATCCGAATATTGTATCGAACTCTTCTGACAATCCAGCATTTGCATTCAAAGGTAGAACAAGGGCTAAAAATAAGATCGCTTTAGATATGAATTTGTGTTTCATTGATCATTCCCTTTATTTTACTGTTCTTTAAGATACTGGATTATCTCATCAGGTTTTTTTTCTGAGAAAGAATCTTGGGGTATCTCCGTGTTCAGAAGAAAATTTGCATCCATCGGACGAGTTGAATTCAGCATCTCTTTCGAAATCCATCCGTTGGACCCCGCGGCGAACAAAATCCGCTCTTCGAGCATGTCGCGAGCCATGGTCGTCTGGCCCAGGGGCAGAAAGTCCATGGACTCGGGGCGCACCAGAAAAATAGCGGGTGTTTTTTGCACACCAAGCTTTTGTGCCTGCCCCTGGTCGACCACATAGTTTTTAAACATCCCGGCCGGGGGCGCGCTGCCATCAATGGAGACAGGATAGATCTCGATTCCGTAGCGCTCTTTGAGCGAAAAAAGTACGGGCTCTTGAACCTCACACTGTCCGCAGCCACTTTGGTAGAAAAACCAAAGGCCTGCTTGCTTTGAAATGGCATGAAGAACTTTTGCTCGTGCCCTTCTGGTCTCTTTGTTTTTCTGCTCTCCGCCAAACGAAGACAGCGGCCTGCGGGTATTGGCGTCAAGAACGGCATCTGAGATCACAACCGACTTGGCGACATCGGCAAACACTTGGGATTTATCGAGCGCATATTTTTGCAGATACAGATACATCGAGACGTTTTCAGGTGTCGGATTGTCAACTGCCAGGTCCCTGTATTTGGGCAAATTCTCCCGCATCCACGCTGCAGACAGCGGAGCGGGGCCTTGCTCTTTTTTGATCTCCGGCTCTTTTTCTTCTGGAACCGGCTCCTTCTCTTTCGGCTTTACAACAATCGAAGGAGGTTCCGGCTCTTTTTCTTCTTCGGGGACTTCGGGCTGCTCATACCAAAACCATCCTTCCGCTTTTCGCTCAAACCAGCGCCCTTCGCTGAATCCCAAAGAAGGCTGGATGAGAATCAAGAAAAAGACGAGAAAAAACAGTATCTTTTTCATCAAAAAACCCTTCTTGAAAAATTTAAAAAGAAAACATGCTGGCATATTAACCCGGCATTTTCTTCAAACAACCCTCGAAAAAGGGCTCAAAAACGTCCTTTTTAAAGGGTTGTGTTGGAGAGACAGAAACAGTGACCGGTTCGACAGTCATCGT